>PMXD01000043.1 GCA_003165895.1 Bacteroidota bacterium
ATACCATTTGTTCCATCAATGCCTGATGAGCCCTGAATACCTTGCGAACCTGTGGCTCCGGTTGCACCTGCTAAACCTGCACCTGTTGCTCCTGCAGCACCATCATTGCCGGTCAAACCTTGGATACCTTGCGCACCAGTTACGCCGGTTAAGCCTGCGCCGGTGGCACCTGTAACTCCAATAGCACCGTCATTTCCGGTGGCACCCTGAATACCATGGGCACCTGTGGCACCGGTAACACCTGCTAAACCAATTCCGGTTGCACCCGTAACTCCAATAGCACCATCATTTCCGGTTGTACCTTGAATACCTTCTGCACCGGTAGCACCAGTTAAGCCTGCACCGGTTGCACCAATAGCCCCGGTCGTTCCGGCATTACCGATTAGTCCTTGAATACCAGTTGCGCCGGTAATACCTTGGAGGCCCTGAAGCCCCGTTGCACCATTAGCACCAACCTGGCCAGTGTTGCCCTGTGCCCCGGTTGCGCCCCGGCTACCAGCCAGGCCCGTAGCCCCCATTGCTCCCTGAGGGCCTTCCTGGCTGTTACCCGCAAATAAAGCATAGGGAACACTGATAAGCTGTGAAGCCCCCATATTGGTATAATTGCCTGAGTTATTAAGTTCAAGCTCTACCTGTAAGTATTTAGCCCCGCCACCCCAATTTACAATTGCCAGGTCATCAACGCTGCCTATTTCAACATTTACCAGGCCAAACTGATTGGTAGTGGTGTTTTGAGTTTCAGTGAAAACTATGGCACCCGTATCAGTTACGTCGTGGATATTAAATTTAAGGCTTACAATGGTTCCATTTTGTACCACTGTACCGCTTGCATCGCGTACAACTGCCTGGTAATTCATTTTTTGGGGGGCTTGTGCCATGGTTTTGCCAACTGACAGACATAGCAATGCTATCAGTAGCGGGAGGATTCTCTTATTCATATACTTTTGTTAGGGTGGTGAATAAAAATCGGCTGCTATAGTTAAAGCCAGTGTGTTTGACCTTAATAACAACACAAAAGTATTCGGGGCAAAGGAGAAAACACTTAACTAAAGGTAATTTCGGTTTTGGCTCAACCGTTTTCTTATCCTCGAAAGCGAAGGCGAGGTAACACCCAGATAAGATGCAAGATATTTGAGCGGCACACGTTCTATCAGGTGCCCGTGTGTTTCGATTAACCGAAGGTACCGTTGTTCGGGATTTTTTTTGGTAAAGTCTTCTATGCGTTCAATTGCCGCTACCAAGAGTGTTTCCATAATCTCGGAGTAAAGACGCATATACAGGGGGTCGCTTTCAGTCTTCTTTTTAAATTCTTTGAAGTCAACTACAAGCAACACGGTGGGTTCAACAGCCACGGAGGTTTCGCTGGCTGGCCGGTCTAAAAAAATGGTTGAATAAGCTGATATTGCTTGCATTTCAGTGGCAAATACCACAGTTATTTCTTCACCATTATCGTTCATAATAAAGTTGCGCATCATGCCTTGTAAAACCATCGCTATTTTGTGAGTCCTATCACCCTCGCTAATAAAAATATCGCCTTCATTCAGCATTACTATTTCGCCCTGGCTCACCACCTCCATTAACTTGTCTTCGGATATGTAAGGGAATTTGCTTTGCACTTTTTGAACCAGTTCCATAGAATAGTAGACGTTAGAAACGGAAAGTAAGAGAAAAAATTAATTAAGATTTTGAAAGATTGTTGACGTGTGTAGAATTCAATTCTATATGTTTCGCAATATTTTTGTTGCCTATAGTGTATGACCGATTGCCAGGGCTGGCCCGGGCTGACCCAAGCACCATAATGACACTTACATGCACCCTAACATGCACTTGGTATCATGGAATTTCCTATGCTTGCACGGGGCTCCGGCATGTTATGTTATACGTTCTTTGCCCGGGAGCGCTGGTTACGAGCGCATTAGCGGCCGGGTTTCATGGCATTTCGCGAAACGGCAGGGAATATTACGAATAAATGTTATTCCCGTCCGGTCCGCAAAGTGCCCTGAAGAAATTCGGGGCACTTTTGTTTTGGTAGTTTGAATCCGTCTTTCGAAGCATAGGTAACAGTACGAATAAATATTTGCATTAAATATAATTTGAAACGAAATCCCTTGAGTGGGGGGTAGGTAGCAGTTTTTTGTTAAATTTTGATGTAAGTGATTTATAATCAGGAAAGTAGCGATTTTTTTCTGCTACCTACCCCCCCCCAGGTATCAGGGCTAGCCAAGGTGCGACCCGCTCTGGGGCCGTAGATACTTTTACCAGCTAATGCTACAAAGCTTTGACCTCTCTGAGGGCAGGATCCTATAGGTTTAATGACATTGGCTTTCCAGCACTCAAGTCTAATAGTGACGAGATAAAACACATGTTCATCTCAAAGTAGACAGAAAAGTTATGAATGAATACAAAAAGGCTTATCAGACCACAACTTCAATTTACGGAGAAAATGATTTTTTAAGATAGATTAAATTTTCTCCGGCTCACATAATGTATAATTGTAGATTGCATGAATCAACTTATGTACAATTGAAACCTGCCCTACTTCCAATGCCTGAAAACAAATGCCCGGTGCGGTTAACTGCTGTCATTATGTGTTTAACTTTTCTGGCAATCACAAAACTTACCTATTCTCAATCTATGACCGAAGCAGAAGCTGACACAACCGCACGAGAAATTATTAAAAAAATGAGTTTAAAGGAAAAAGTTTTCGAAATGCACGGGCACGGCGTTGTGCGTTTCGGGCTTTCCATTATGTTCTCAAAAAATATTAAACCTGTTGAGGCAGGTGGTAACAAACATTTTAATGTTCCCCCTACTATCTTTCTTGATGGTCCCCGGGGTGTATCGTTTTATAAAGGCGCAACAGCCTTTCCGGTAACCATGGCACGTGGGGCGAGCTGGGATATCGATTTGGAAGAGCGGGTTGGCGAAGCAATGGCGGAAGAGATACGCGCGCTTAAAGCCAACTATTCCGGTGCTGTATGCATGAATTTATTGCGCCATCCCGCCTGGGGCCGGGCGCAGGAAACCTATGGCGAAGACCCACATCATGTAGGTGAGATGGCTACCGCTTTAGTGCGCGGCATACAAAGGCATAATGTGCAGGCCTGCGTTAAGCACTTTGCAGCTAACAGTATGGAGAATAATCGTTTTGGAGGTAGCATGAATATGAATGAGCGTACTTTGCGCGAAGTTTACCTGCCGCACTTTAAAAAAGTAATTCAGCAGGGAAAGGCTGCATCGGTAATGAGTGCCTATAACAGGCTAAATGGCGAATACTGTGGCCACAGCAAATTATTACTAACCGATATTTTGCGAAATGACTGGGGCTTTAAAGGCTATGTAACCAGCGATTGGCAGAATGGATTATTGGATACTAAAAAAGGAATTGAAGCCGGTATGAATATCGAAATGCCTGCATCGGATTTCTACTCCCTTAAAAATGTAAAAAGGTTATTGCAAAAAGGAGAACTTAAAGAGCAACAGATTGATGACCTGATATTACCGGTATTGCGCACAAAAATTCTCTTCTCTTCGCGCCGGGATGAACAAACTTACCCTAAAAGTTTAGTAGGCTGCCAGGCACATATAGATCTGGCAAGAGAAGTTGCAGAAAAAAGTGCTGTATTACTAAAGAACGAAAACAATTTTTTACCGCTTGATAAGAGCAAGGTAAAACGCATTGCTGTTATAGGCTCGCTGGCCAATGTAAAACAAACCGGCGATCATGGTAGTAGCCGCGTTTTTCCGCGTTATATAGTTTCGCCATTAGAGGGTATTAAAAACTACTTTGCCGGCACCAACGTTGAAATATTAACTGCACCGGCAGATGATTTAGCAGTTATTAATGCAATTTGCAAAAATGCTGATGCGGTAATCGTAGTGGCGGGCACTACTTATTTAGATGAAGGTGAATACATTGGCAATGGAACTATTCGCAACAGGAAAAACCCTGATAAGAAAAACTTTATAACCCGCACCGGTTTATTGGGCGTAGGCGGTGACCGTGAATATTTACATCTGCACCAAAAAGATATTGGTATTATACACGCAGCAAGTGCTGTTAACAAAAATATAGCCGTCATTTTGGTTGCGGGAAGTGCTATAACGGTTGAAGAGTGGCATACCGAAGTGCCTGCAATTCTGGAAACCTTTTACAACGGCATGGAAGGTGGCAATGCGCTTGCCCGTATTCTGTTTGGTGATGTAAACCCTTCCGGCAAATTGCCGTTTACTGTCCCAAAGCTCGAAACGGATTTGCCTGCATTTGACTCATATTCCAGTAATGCCGACTATGGTTATTATCACGGTTATACTCTTTTTGATAAGGCAAAAAAAACTGCCCGCTATCCCTTTGGTTTTGGATTAAGTTATACTTCATTTGAAATGGCAGGATTGAAACTGGCAGGAGAAAATTCAAATACCGGCCTGACCATTTCTGCCACGGACTCGGTCCGCGTTTCAGTAACAGTAAAAAATACCGGAATAAAGGCAGGCGCGGAAACCGTTCAGCTTTATATTGCTTTTCCTGATTCTAAAATTGACCGCCCGGTAAAATTGCTCAGGGGATTTAATAAGGTTTACCTGCTGCCCAACGAAGAAAAAGAAATTAGTTTTGTTGTACCTGCCAGCGACCTTGCCTGGTTTAATACAGAGAATAAAACCTGGGTTGTTGAAAAGGGAAATTATGAAGTAATGATAGGAAGCAGTTCGCGTGATGAAAAGATGTTAAGGCATAGTTTTGAGATAGAATATTGAAATCAACAATAGTGAAGCAAATCGCTTCGTATTCAGGTGTAACGGAGAAACCTAACCAAATGGATGGGCTATTGACCGTAGCGAATCAGAGTTTTAATAAACACCCCGTCCGATCCGCATTTTTGAAGAGAAACCATTTGTAAATCAATTTTTACAGATGGTTTTTTTATTTGGGGAAACGAATCCNNTCCTTATTCTCATCCCTTTTCCAGTGTTTCCCGTTTTCGTTTCTTGCTCCGGTTGACATTTGTTGCCACTTTTCGAAACTTCCGAAAGTTGTAACCGGTAATAAGAGTTAGCACCTGGTTAGCCTTTAGTTTCAATAAGTCGCAATTACTCCGTTTACTGCCAATTACTGCAGATTACTGAAATAGTCCCGCGCGCGCGTATTGGGCGCAATATGACTTCCAAAAAATAAAAGCGCGCGAAACAGATAGTGGGATATTAACGCGCATAATGACTTGTAAAAAATCATTTTGGGATAATTCTGCCGGGTGATTAGCTCAACAGTTGCACATCAAACAACTTTAAACCGCCGTATCTCCCTTGCTCCCCTGGCCTTTAGCAGGACGACTGTCATTGTTTCTACTACATTTTTTTCATAGTTATAACTACTTTTTATTCAATGAGGTAGTTTTACTTTTAATTCAGAAATTTATCATCAGCAGCAGGCATTACTAAAGAGGACTTAAACGATATTTCGTTTATCACAATATAAG
>PMXD01000239.1 GCA_003165895.1 Bacteroidota bacterium
GGTTTGAGAGGGTGGTTTTGTTTTGATATGAGGGTTTTGCCTTTACACTTTTCGAAGCGATTTTAACTATAACAAACTGACTATCAATTTATTATTATTTACAGTTGGCAAATTTTAAAGAAAAAGTGTAAACCCTGATATTATTTAAGTAAATAATGCTAAGAACTCGCCAGGTGTATGCACGTGTAATTGCGCCAAACTGTGCTGGGCAAAATCTTTTTTATTAAAGGAAATAAAGTAATCTACTTTACCCATGGCAGTTAAAGATTTGCCAATTCTTTCAACACTTCTAAATTTTATTTTTATCATGGAGTACAATCTTTTAATTTAGTATCTTTGTTACTCAAAGTCTACATCATAAAATGATTAAGAAAGGCATTTTAAATGAATTACTTAATGGGAACGATTTAATTAGCGTTGAAAAAAACATAATTTACTCGTATTTATCAAAAAATAGAATTGATTTTGGTCAAAGCCAAATATTAAATGACTATTTTAAAGATTTTACGCAAAATTCCCAATTATATTTGGATGCCTCGTGTCTGGATATTTCGACAATAAAGGAACTTGAAAATTATCTTGAACTAATTATCCCGGTCTCCGATAGGAAATTTAATGGAGCATTTTTTACACCCGATTTCATTATTGATTTCATTATAAATGAAATTCAGCCCAGGGAGACTGATCTCAACCTTGATCCAAGCTGCGGTTGCGGGGCCTTTCTTATCGGTTTAACTGACTATTACAAAAGGATCTTTAATAAATCTATACGCAAGATTGTTAAGGAGAATATTTTTGGCTCGGATATATTAGAATATAATATTCATAGAACCAGACTTATTTTAACTATTTACGGGCTGCAAAATGGAGAGATATTAAAGCCACAGGATTTTAACCTATTTCACCAAGATAGTTTACGTGCAAATTGGAAAATAGAATTTGATAATATTGTTGGTAATCCTCCTTATGTTAAATTCCAGGATTTGACTGATGTTAATAGAATTTATTTGCAAAAGCATTGGACCACAGTTGAGGGCGGAACATTCAATTTATATTTTGCGTTTTTTGAGTTAGGATATAAACTACTTAAAGTTAATGGTAAATTGGGCTACATCACGCCTAATAATTATTTTACTTCTTTGTCTGGAGAAGCATTGCGTAAATATTTTCAGTCGCAAAAGTGCATTAACAGGATAATTGATTTTAGCCACAAAAAGGTTTTTGATGCGCAGACATATACTGCAATTACTTTCTTAACTAAGCAACAAAATGATTCTATCAAATACGATAGAATAAACGAACACCAAAGTCCTGAAATATTTTTGGCGAACGCGAATGGTTCGCCGAATCAATTAAAGGACTTAAATATAAAGAAATGGCGACTACTTAAAAGCGATGAACAGGAGAATATTCGGGCCATTGAGAATATCGGGACGCCCATCGGTAAGTTGTTTGATATTTGGGTTGGCATTGCGACACTTAAAGACGAAATTTATTTTATAGATGGCGCGAATAAAAAAGGGAATTGTTATGTAAAGGAAACAGAAAGAGGATTTTTTGAAATTGAAGAAACTGTAACCCAGCCAGTTTATAAAATTTCAGATTTTAAAAATCAGAGTGAAGTTGAACAAAATGCCAGGAGAATAATTTGTCCGTACTACATTAAAAATGGAGTTGCAACTGCAATTCCGGAAAATGAGTTTAAAAAGAAATTTCCGAAGTGCTATGCTTATTTTCTGACGGAAAAAGAAAATTTGCTGGCGCGCGACAAAGGGAAAGTGATTTTTGACCCATTTTTTGTTTGGGGTAGAACTCAGGGTTTGAAAAGGACGGGTAAGAAAATTTTGTCCCCGACATTTAGTCAGCGACCAAGATTTTTGGTGGTTAATGAAGAGCAAGGCTTCTTTACAAATGGATATGGCATTTATTTCAAGGAATTGAAGGCATCTAATTCTCTATTTCAAGAAGACATTAATCCGTTGGCTAAGCTTGAGAATATCGAAGTGGTTCAAAAAATTTTGAATTCATATATTATGCATTATTATGTATCTAAGACAAGTATTTCGATTGAAGGAGGATATCCTTGTTATCAAAAGAATTTCATAGAAAAATTTACTATTCCTTTTTTAAGTAATGATGAAATTAAACTACTTAGAAAAATGGATGATGCTGAACAAATTGATGATTTTCTTTTGGGGAAGTATCAAATGAATTTGCCCGCGCCAAATCTTTGTGTATAGATATTAAGTAAATCAATTATGAAAGTATTGAATTCTAGACCTTTTAATGTTGCAATGGAACCCGCGGGCAAAAGGTTGTCGGCTCTCAATTGTGCGTCTGTATTATAAACTTTAATTGGATTTGTGGTAAAATCGCAAATCAATAAACATACTCTTTCATATTTATAATCTTCTCCTTTGGCAAATTGCCTATTATTTACAGACTGGAAAGCTAAAATATACTCTGCAATAACTTCTGCGGTAGTTTTATTCTGACCTCTTTTTGCCGTAACCTTTGGCAAAAAAGTTGGCTTTTTCTTCTTCACTGCATCTGAATCATAACCTGTTGTGGGAATTATATAAAACTCGCCCATAACCAATTTAGGACAACGCATGTGTAGATTAAGTGGTTCTGCGAAAATTCTTTCGAACATAGTATCTATATTTTTAGCGATACTACTCATTTGACTTCTTACATTTATGGCCAGTGTACGTTCGGTTAAGGATTTTCCTATTGGATCTGTTTGACCGTTTAGCAGGCCGGATGTAAGAACTTCGGCTACTTGCTTTGTATTGTTTGGCAGGGCACAAACATCTTGTGCTTTGTCTTTGAAATAACCATATAATGTTTTTTCCCCTTTGCTATTACCTAAAGGAGGATGAATAAGTGCTGGGTTAATGTGATTTTTAATTAGTTCTTGTTTGACAACTTCGTGAAATATTTTTATGGGCTCCTGTGAACGTATAATGCTCTCTTTGCCTCTAGCGCCAGCTATTTTTATGGAATCATCCAAAACACTTTTGAAAAGAGTAACTGCATTAACTAAGGACAGTCCGTGAACGGAAGCAGCAATTTTGATGTCAATTTGTGCCTTAATTTTATCAATCGCAGCTTCTTCCGCCGGTTTAAGTGATTTAGATTTTGCCATTCTTTTTGAACTTTTCTGCATTAAATAACTCGTGAAGACTGACTCCTAATGCTATGGCAATTTTTTCAATATTAACAATAGAAACATTACGTTGACCATTCTCGATACTCGCTATATAGCTCCTATCTAAATCTGCGGCGTATGCTAAGTCTTTTTGAGATAAGCCCTTTAGCTCTCTTAATTCTTTAATTCTTAATCCTATTAGTTTCTTTATTTCCACTTTAACAAACCTCCATATTTGTTGACTATAAATCAAAGACTATGAGTAACATTGAAAAATAAGTGCAGTGTTCCCTTGGGAAACTGATTTGACCGCAACAGGGCGCTAGGTTATACTATTGCCCAATTTGGCCAAAAAGAATAACTGAGTTGGAAGAATTCCTGAAGGATTGTAAAGCAGGTAAAGTTTACGTTTCAGCTTTCCCGGATTTTAAAGTGTTCAAAAAGTATTCGAATGATATTGCCTGGGAAACTGAAGTGTGGATAGCAATTGAAGAAATGTTGGATTACATGATACATTATAATGGAGATAGATTTCTGGGCCCCCGATAACGGCTGTAGCTTTTATCTGAACATCAAATATTCTATCCTTGGAGTTTGTTTTTGACGTATATCAATTTAATCTCCTTATCACTTAATGGCTTCACTTCCTTTAAACACCCAGCCAATTCCTCTGATAAATGGGTCTTATTCTTTTTAGTGTTTTTTCTTACTGCCTTTACTTCTTCCGTAATTTCATCCATCGTCATTTTGGAAAGACCGTGTTTATCAGCAAGGTCCAAAGTGTCCTTTAGTTTTTTAAGCTTTTGCATTACCTAAATTTACTGCATCTGCGGCTGAATTGCAAATGACTTCAGTTGCTTATCAGGGCAATCGGGTCTAACTTAATTATTGGGTATGTTTTTCTTTCATAATGTCAACAGGCGGCACCTCTGGTGCGCAATAGTTCTCATTTTGTCTTTTACTACAAACAGACGGCTCCTGCCGGAGCGTTTTTATGCCTTCTTTAAGCTGAATTCGCGTTCCAGCGGAACCGCCTGCTTGTAGAAGTAATCCCAATTATCGTTGCGCACCATAGGTGCCGCCTTGAACCACTGTATAATGGCTAATTCATTTTAGACCCGATTGCCCCGAGTAGCTTATATAATCTCCACCTGCCTCGCCACCTTTTGCAAAATCTCAAACACGGTTTCGGCCATTACGTTTTCGCTGTCGAGGGTGGGGTTTATTTCGGCAAATTCCAGGCAGCATACTTTTTCGTTTTGAACAAATTCGAGGATAATATCTGCGGCTTCGCGTTCGTTCAATCCGCCTTTAACCGGGGTGCCGGTTCCGCGGCTAACGGATGGGTCCAGCGAGTCGACGTCAAAAGTGATGTAAATCTTATCGCACTGGGCCAGGTATTTCATGGCTTCGCGGCAAACTTTGGTTACGCCGGTTTTTTTAATCTCGGCAGTAGTTATGTTCTTTACCTTATGTTGTTTTATCAAATAACCTTCCTGCTCTTCAAAATCGCGCATGGTCATAAATAACAGGTCGCGGTATTCAATTTTGGGGCTTATATCGCCGGCGTTTTTCAGGCGCTCCCAAAGCTCAATGGTTTCATAATCAAGGGTATTTACCTTGTTTTCAATATTATCTTCGGCCAAAGTTGCAGCCAGGGGCATGCCGTGCATATTGCCCGAGGGAGTAGTATAAGGCGAGTGCAGATCGGCATGGGCATCAATCCAGATAACGCCTAAACGGGAGTCGGGGTAAGCCATTTTTACCCCGGCAATACTCCCGCCCGAGGTGGAGTGGTCGCCACTAAGGATGATAGGGAATTTCCCGTCCTTCAGGGTATCGCGTACGGCTGCGCCAACCCTTTCGTACATCTTTAATACGCTGCGTATGCGCTTGGCGTAGCGACTTTCTATCATGCCAAACAGGGCTGAGTTATCGTCTGGTATGTTCAGGCTGCGGTGGTTGCGGAAAAAATCACTTCTAAAGTCCAGGGCGGCAATTTTAATGGCATCAATGCCCAAACTGGCGCCGCGGGTTCCGGCACCTACTTCGCTCTTTACTTCTATCAACCTAATTTGTTTGCCTTTTCTCATAAAATGTTCATTATCAGTAGCTAATGGTCCTAATCAAGCCCTAAGCAAAGCAAATGGGCGCAAACCGCCAAAAAAAGCCGGTTAAGGTTTAGATAAAAAAATGTTTACAACTCTCTATTCGGGTTAGTAGTTCTTTCTATATTAGTTTCGCTAAATTATTCATAATCACTCAATCCGTCAAGCTTATGCCAGATAACAAAAAATATATAATGGCCTTAGACCAGGGGACGACCAGTTCGCGGACGATTATTTTTGACGACCAGGGAGGTATTGTTGCGGTGGCACAAAAAGAGTTTTCGCAAATATTTCCGCAACCGGGTTGGGTGGAACACGACCCTGAAGAAATCTGGAACTCGCAACTATATACCGCTAAAGAAGCACTACGCAAAGCGGGCATTAGCCCCGGGCAAATTGCATCTATAGGCATAACCAATCAGCGCGAAACCACCGTGGTATGGGATAAGCAAACGGGTATTCCTATCCATAACGCCATAGTGTGGCAGGACCGCCGCACCGCCGAAATTTGTGAGGGACTGAAAAAGAAGGGACTCGAAAAATATGTGCATGATAACACAGGCCTGGTCATTGACGCATACTTTTCTGGCACCAAAATAAAATGGATATTGGATAATGTTAAAGGTGCGCGCAAAAGGGCGGAGAACGGAGAATTGCTTTTCGGCACCATTGATTCGTGGTTGGTTTGGAAACTGACTGACGGCAGTCTGCACATTACCGATTACAGCAATGCCTCGCGCACTATGCTTTTTAACATCAAAACTTTAAAGTGGGATATTAAGATGCTGGATGCCATGGGTATTCCTTCATTAATGTTGCCTTATGTTACCGATAGCAGCCGCATTTACGGTTTTACTCACCGTGGCATTTTTGATGTGGAAATTCCGATAGCCGGTATTGCGGGTGACCAGCAGGCAGCCCTATTCGGGCAAACCTGTTTTAACGCGGGCATGGCTAAAAATACTTACGGCACCGGTTGCTTTTTGCTGATGAATACCGGCAATAAAATGGTGAAGTCGAAAAATGGTTTATTAACCACTATTGCCTGGGGCCTGAACGGAAAAGTAGAATACGCGTTGGAGGGCAGCGTGTTTATAGCCGGCGCTGCCGTGCAGTGGCTGCGCGATGGCTTAAAAGTAATTGACTCATCGGCAGATTCGGAATATCATGCCAATGCAGTACCAAGTTCAGACGGTGTTTATATGGTTCCGGCCTTTGCAGGTTTGGGTGCACCCTATTGGGATATGCATGCCCGTGGAACGATATTCGGATTAACACGCGGAACTACCAAATCGCATTTGGTGCGCGCTACTTTGGAATCTATTGCTTACCAGGTGCGCGATGTATTAAGCGCCATGCAGCAGGATAGCGGCATTAAATTAAAATCGTTGCGCGTGGATGGCGGGGCTGCATCCAATAATTTCCTGATGCAGTTTCAATCAGATATGCTTGGCGTACCGGTTGACCGGCCTAAGGTTACTGAAACCACAGCCCTTGGTGCTGCTTACCTGGCAGGCCTTGCCGTTGGTTTTTACAAAAAGCCCAACATAGTAAAACAATGGAAAGTTGACCGCCAGTTTAAACCCGAAATGAAACCAGTTGACCGCGAGAAGTTATATGCCGGTTGGAAAAAGGCGGTTACATTGACGATGGGGTGGGCGAAGGCGAAATAGGGTAACAATAGTTTCCTTAGTATAACGACAATTCTATAATACGCCTTACATGTAAAGGGTAGTGATAAAAGGATGCTCAGTTAAACCACTTTACTGGTATAGTATTCTTTTTCTAAAACTTAAAAGGCTATCGGCAGCAACCCTGGCAATTTCATCGGCACCCCAATAGTTGGTGTGAAAAGAATCAGCAAAAACTGAGTCGGGCGAGTTGAAATACATTTTGCTCCAATCCCAATAAGGGATACCGGTTTGAAAACTTAACTCATTAATCCGGCTTATTGAATTTGCAGTTAAAGGGCCAAGAAACTCAACACGGTGAACCGGAGAAGTAAATATTGCCAACTGTATGTTGTTGGCTTTACACAGAGCTATGATTTTTTTTACCCATGACAGGTTTTTACGTGTAAAGGAATCAATATCTTTTTGATCAACTTTGGCCGTTGGGTTTAAACTATCGGGTGATACACATTGGCGTGCTTTTCGGGTCAGCTTCTCATAACCTGCCTCATCCATGGAAGTATCATTTCCCTTCAAAAAACCTGCGGGGTTATATTCGTTATTGAATTCTGCATATCTGATAAACGGGACATACGCCCAGGGAAGATATTTAATTGGCGAAGTATATTCAGATATGATATCAAACACATCTGAATCGTGTATGTAGGGCATGTAGGCATACGTGCCGTAAAAAGGCAGCTTATCATTATTGGGTGAAACAATATCCATTCCGATAGTTGCATCTAATTGCAACAGCACCATTTTAAGCTTATTAGTCTTTAAAAAGCGACTCAGAACAAGGTAGTTTTCAACCGGCCTCGAGCCGGAGGTTCCAAGATTAATACCTTTTAACTGGCTGTAATGCTCCATGGCCTTTACATCAATACAAGTTAAAACACGCGAATCGCCTAATACTGCAAAATCGTAATTCTCATTGTGCTTGTTAAATATCCAGCTCACCTTATTCAGTGATCTTGAGGCAAGTATTTTTGAATACGTTAAATCAAGGAGACACAGAACGGCCAGAAGAATAGCACAAAAAAGTATAGCATTAACCAAAGTCTTTTGCATCACCTCAAAACTTGAAATAAATGAATTCACCGGAATTATGAAAAGCACCCAAAACCAGAAACACAACAATTAACCCTAACAAAAAAGCCCAGCGCAATTGCTTTGACCATCCATTTATCATTTCCAAAAAAGACTTATTACCTTGTATTAACTCCATTGTAAGCAGAAAAATGATCAGGGTAAAGCAAATACATATTGAGTAAGTTTTGTCAGACCCGAAAAGAGGTAATAACCAATCTGAAAACTTTACATGCGTTACTTTATATACAACATCATGGGCGTTTTTAAAGTCTTTTGCCCTGAAGAATATCCAGGCAAAAGTAACAAATGCAAATACCCATAGCCGTTTAACCTGGATAAAGAATTTAGTTTTGCTCCAATTTCCCAGGGTAAAAGACGATTTGGCAATTGACTCAATAACCAGATAACTTCCATGTAGTGTCCCCCATACAACAAAAGTCCAGTTGGCTCCATGCCAAAGGCCACTCAATAAAAAAACAGTCATTTGGTTAAAATAGGTCCTTGATTTTGTTCCCCTGTTGCCACCCAGGGGTATGTATACATAATCCCTGAACCAGGTGGATAATGAAATATGCCAACGTGACCAAAATTCCGAAATGCTTTGTGACAGGTAGGGCCTTTCGAAATTTGTCATCAGGTAAATACCCATAACCCGCGCTGTTCCCAACGCGATGTTACTATATCCGGCAAAATCACAATAAATCTGAAATGAGAAAAAAATACAGCCTACCACAACGGCAAGTCCGGTGTATGACGCGGCATTCTTATATATAAGTGCTACAAATTCTGAAAGGTTATCGGCGATCACCACTTTTTGAAATAAACCCCAAACAATCAACTTTAAGCCATTGCTAAAATCGGTTTCATTAAATCTATGGTATTTGTGCAATTGAGGCAATACATTCTGCGGCCGTTCAATCGGTCCTGCCACTAACTGCGGGTAAAACATTACGTACAAAGAATAAATACCGAAATTTCTTTCGGCTTTAAAATTGCCTCTGTAAACTTCTATGGTATAGCTCATGGCCTGAAACGTATGAAACGAAAGGCCTATGGGCAATAAAATATCCAAATAAGGCAAACTGTGGTTATAATTTCTTAGCCAGAACAGTATCTCCAGGTTGTCTAGTATAAAATTGGTAGTGTATCAGTTTGAATTTTGGTCTTTAACGTTTTAACATATAACCTCAAAAAGGCTTCTTAACTTTGCATCATGGCAAAAATAATAATTAAAAACGCTCCAAGAGACGCGAATCAGTTAGGCAAGCTAATTATGGAAATTGCAACCCGTGATAGGGATGTAGATACTATACCTGCTGACGGCATCGTTGATGCGCGGGAATTCGCAAAAGGTAAAAAGACAAAAAGGGCTAAGAAATAACTCCTTGCCCTTTTTCTTTGCCGCACCCACAAAACACTCTAATCTATGGGTTAAACTCCCACTTGTTTATTCCTGCTCCAATCGTTCGCTCTGAAAACTCAGCTTTATTAGCGCAGTTTATTTTATCAGCATCCCTTATCGTAAAGGCATCCACTGGATCAATGCAAAACTTATACCCGCTTCCCCATGTATCTTCCGAAAGACCTAATAATGCTTTCTGCATACCATGTATGTAAATCTTGCCGATGTAAGTGCCCAAATCCAAATCATACTGTTGGTACGCCTTAATTGTATGCCATCCTTTTGAAGTCCAGCATTTATTATCATCATCATAAAAAGCATAGGCGAAGTATACATCTTTATTAGTATTGTTATGACAGCTTAAGGTGTTTTGAGCGTAAGTTTTGACAATAAGACTAAATACTAAAAAAGCGATGGTAATTATCTTTTTCATAGCAGGTGTTTTTTTTGTGGGTTATTGAATAATGAGTTTTTGGGTATAGGATTTATCGCCTTGAATAACCTTTGCCAGGTAACAGTCTTTTGATAACCCGCTAACGTCTATTGTACCAGTACCCGCCATTTCTTTTGTGATTATTTCTCGCCCAGTCAAGTCGAAAACAGTAAGCGCATAAGGCATACTGCTGCCTGTATTAACCGTTACCTGGTTTGTTGCTGGGTTTGGATATAAAGATACCGTGGTGCTATTTATTGTTTGAATCCCCGTTGTAACTGCACACATGCCTAAAGTATCAACGCCTATAAGGCCACCATGTCCTACGCTTCCTGTATAATTAGCGGCAGTAACCCTTATAATAATGTAAGTATAGGCACTGTGTGGATTGCAGGTAAACGTATATAATGTCCAGTATGGTACGTAAGGGGTTGCGTTTACTATAGTTGGAGAATCTTGAATGACCGGGCTTGTCCACAATGCCTCCATTGGCGAACATGAATCGAACCCGCCACAAATTTGGCATACTAACCCACTTGAGGCGATGGTTTGATAGTTTACGCTACACAAGGCAACGGTTCCGGTATATGGAGCGCCATTCCCGGCAAGCGGCTCGATCAATTTCTGGCTTACGGCATCACAAATTGAATCCCCGCCAAAGTTACTATATCCAAGCCCTAAATAGCTATTACCCGCATAAGCATGAATGGGATATTCATTAGTAAGAGTGTATGCCTTTATACACGAGTCCCAGTCCGGCGGGGGAACGGTATCCTGCACTCCTTCGAAAGATGGGTTTTGAAACACGATACATTGGGCAAAAGACGAATTCAGGCATAAAAATGCCAGTGCTGATAACAATAAAAGCTTCTTCATAAAATAAGAGTTTTTGGGTGTCTGCCAAAGCCCGGAGCAGACGGTTATAATGCAGGCGTGGGCTAATAGCTGTACTTGCCGTCGAGGTACTGGAAGACCCGCAAAACAGGTATGCTACGCCCACGCGAACGGGACGCTGCCATACCCCTATTTTGCTTGAAAGTTTCCAGTTTTCGACGGCAAAGGGATAGCTAAACGCTATATTTTTATCACACCAAATATATATAACTTTGGTTGTTTCAAAACAATTAGATTGGGATAGTGGATGAGCCAATAGAATTTCCAGAAAGGGAGCAATATATCAAAGCCTGGCAGGAGGAAGTTGACTATGCAATTCAGCAGGTATTTCCGGTGCCTGATGAAATATTGTTTGGTTTTCTGAGATACTGGTTTCCTTATAACGTGGGCCTATATTATGATAATCTGCTTGGGCAGCAATCAAAAACACGGGAGCAATACCTGGCCGGTTTAAAATCAATCAGTGAACTATCTTACCTCGAACAAGCAATGGCAAGCGCGCTTATTGAGTATCTAAAGCAATATCCTGAATATGACGATAGCAATATAGGCCTCCAGATTACGCATTTTGGCCTGTTTTTATCGGATAGGGCTTTGGAATTTGACCCATCGCCGGTAGAAGATAAACTGGATATGCTTCGCGCCCGCCGCCTCGCTCTACAAAACAAAATAGCCATAAAAGAAGACAGCGAGTCGTTTATGAAAACGGCTAAGCCTATACTTGACTATGTCAATAACCATATCGCAGAGTTTGAAAGAATGATTGCCGAAAAAGCAAAAGAGATTACCACAAAGGAAACGAATGTCAGGATAGTTAATATCCGCGCCGATTGGTCAAAAGACCCTGAAACCCTACAGAAGCTGTTAGAGGCCATATCTATAAGGAGCTTTTCTCCCAATATTTTAGACATTCAAAAGGTATTCAAAGGGCGCAATGTTCCTATCAGAATTCACTCTGACCGGTTAGACCATTTTATATGGCTACTACGCGAACTAAAAGCAAATGATTGCTACACCGCATCACCCGGTAACAGTTATTTTGCTGTCTTTGAACAAGTGATGGACTGGGACTTTTGCAAACGTCCCTCAATCGTCTCCTTTAGAAAAAGAGCCTTTAAAATAAATAAATTTAAGGCACAGAACCCAGTAAAGACAATAGTTTCAGCTATTTTAAGAGAAGCAAATATCACATCATAAAAACTTGTGAATGGTGACGTTCGGTGACGTTTACCCGTGTCCCCCTCTGCCATTTCTATACCCGGATGGTATCTTGCCAGCGTTTTAGGAAAAGAAAAAACCTCTGACAGAAATGATTTTTGCCGACCATTCTGAAAGAGGTTTAAAAAGCGGAACGTTAGTTTAATGAAAACACCGTGGGCCGTGAAGCCACGAAGATATGGGTTGATCCCGTATGTCCCGCCCTTTTTACCATTTTTTTTCGCTGTTTAACAAAAATATTTCAGTGGCAACGCCTTGTTCTTGTGAGGCATTAGATGTTAAATTTTAAATATTTTTTACAAAATATAAATCACTACGCAAATACATTGCGCAGTGACGGCTTAACTTGTGTATGTCAAAAGATAGTGAAATGAACCAGTTATCATTAGAGAAAAGAACCCAGATTATTAACCTGCTTGTCGAGGGCAACAGCCTCCGCTCTTGCTCCAGGCTTGCGGACGTTTCTATAACCACGGTCTGCAAACTCTTTGTTGAGGTAGGTACGGCTTGCCAAAAATTCCATGATGATGTGGTGTATAACATATCTGCTAAGCGTATTGAGTGCGATGAGATTTGGGCATTTGTTTACGCAAAGCAAAAAAATGCAGAGCATACCGGTAATGCAGAAGCTGGAGATGCATGGACATGGACGGCGATAGACCCTGACACAAAACTAATTTTAGCGTGGTTAGTTGGCAAGAGGGATGCCGAATCAGCAAATACCTTTATGCACGATGTTGCATCAAGATTAAACAGTCAGGTTCAGATGACCACTGACGGCCTGAAAAAATATGTGGCTGCGGTAGAGAAGGCTTTTGAAGGCCATATTGACTACGCGCAACTGGTGAAAATATACGGCAAGGGCGAAAGAGACGGGAAGATTGATAACCGGATACAATACATCGGTGCCGATAGAATAACTATTTCCGGTAACCCCGACCCAGCGCATATTTCTACGAGCATGGTTGAAAGACAAAACCTAACCATGCGGATGCACATGCGCCGGTTCACTCGTAAGACCAATGCCTTTTCAAAGAAACTTGAAAATCATAAACATTCTGTTGCAATACATTTTGTTTGGTATAACTTTGTGCGGATTCACAAAACGTTAAGAGTGACCCCGGCTATGGAAGCTGGCCTTACAGACAGGTTGATGGAAATATCCGATATGGTAAAATTAACAGAAAAATATGGGAAAGATTCAAACTGATACACGACCATAAAATTATAATACTTGAACACTGCCAGCACCCCAACATTGGCAATTATGCTGAATAACAAAATCAATTTCCTGGATTTCTGATCCGCAGTTCTTTCCAGCAAAATACCTACAAGATAATCTACCGTAATAGTAAAAAATAATATAAATATGTAAATCGGCTTAAAGAACATGTAGAAAAAGCAACTAGCGGCTAAAAGCATGGGCCATCTGCCCCGCTGAGGCAATATAAAATACAGGCTGGTTACAACGATAAAAAAAATAAGGAATTCGACGGAGTTAAATATCATGAACCCTGCAATGATATGAAAAAATCAGGACCCGGAACAGGGTAGCGGATAGGGCCATTTGTCCTTTATTTCAAGGTTTCGAACAGTAGTGGTGTAGAGCTTAATTTATCTTCCAATCAATTTTGAAGGTTTAAAAAGCCTGGGTGCTGCCACCGGTGTTTGAAGTAACCCGCAACTAACGTAACTTTAAGGTTAGTAAACCAGTTCTATGAATCCATTCCTGCTTTCTGCGCTTTGTATTTTTTGCTTTATGTCCTTCATGTTTGTCATTGCACTGATAAAGAAAGACAATAGTATTGTAGATATTGGTTGGGGCATCGGCTTTATTGTGGTGGCCCTGGTTACCTTCTTTTATTTTGGGTACGAAAGGCGCTCGCAAAGGCTGGTTACTTTTTTAACTATTGTATGGGGTACCAGGCTGGCTGTTTATATACTTATCAGAAACTGGGGCAAGCCTGAAGATTTCAGGTATGCGCAATGGCGTAAGGACTGGGGTAAAAATGTAGTGGTGCGTTCCTTTTTCCAGGTGTTTATGTTGCAGGGGTGTATTATGTTTATTAATACCCTGCCCATTGTTATAGTCAACTCAGCGCCGCGCATTGTTTACCCGCATTTAAAGGGCTTATATGTAGCGGCCAGTATTATTGGTTTAATAGGATTTTTGTTTGAAGCCATAGGCGACTGGCAGATGTATATGTTTAAAACCGACAGGCATAAACACGGTATTATGAATAAGGGCCTTTGGAAATATACGCGGCACCCCAATTATTTTGGCGAGGCAGTGCAATGGTGGGCCATGTTTATGCTGGCTATCCCTTCGGGATTATGGTATGTTTCCCTGATTGCGCCGGTTACCATCACTTTTATGTTACTGCGTGTTTCGGGCGTTACCTTGCTGGAGAAGAAATACGAAGGCAATGATGCATATTCACTGTACAAAAGAAACACCAGTTCTTTTATACCATGGTTTCCTAAGCACACTACCGTTTAGCTGATTTCGGGGGTAAATATTACCAACCGCCTTTTCATGCGGCCCGTAACGGGGTAATAACACCCTCTATAGAAAGAGAGCGTTGGAGAGGACTACTATTTAGCCTGGCTTGTTTGCTGAAATGCGGCTTGCTTTTTATTCATAGCCTCGCACATCCTGCTGTTAAGCAGCACAAACCCGATTAAAATAACGCAGAACACTACCAGCATTAAGTTCATACTTGTGTCTGTTTTCATAACGGGGGTTTTTGTTTTTAAATCCTGTTTAATTTTGTAACGACAAAACCTAACCAGATATTGTCAGGTAATCACTTGTCAGCTTAATCTTTTGGCAATATCTTCTTATTCAGCACTATAATAATGCCAATAATTAAAAGGGTATCCACATCCCGGTTTTCCGGGGCCTTCGAGCCACTTAATTAATTGATTGTTAATAATTTAACAATATAGAGTTACCAACATTTATTTTTATGCTGATAAAGAGGCGGTTATAGCATGTAGCTTATACTTTACAGGACACTATTAAATACTATACTATTTTGGTGTACCCTGTGTAGGGCTGCAGGGCAACCGGTATATTAATACCGTCTTCAACCTGGTGGTTTTCAAGTAATGAAGCAACTATACGCGGCAATGCCAGGGCGCTTCCGTTAAGGGTATGCACCAAGCGTGTTTTTTTCTGTTCATCGCGGAACCTCACCTTCATCCGGTTGCTTTGGAAGGTTTCGAAGTTAGAGACAGAGCTTACTTCCAGCCAACGCTTTTGAGCGGCGCTGTAAACTTCAAAATCGTAAGTAAGTGCCGAGCCGAAACTCATGTCGCCTCCGCACAACCTTAAAATGCGGTAAGGTAATTCCAGCTTTTGTAGAAGGTTTTCTACGTGTTTAACCATTTCTTCCAAAACCCCGTAACTCGTATCCGGATGGGCAATCTGCACAATTTCTACTTTTTCAAACTGGTGCACCCGGTTTAAGCCACGAACGTCTTTTCCGTAGCTGCCTGCTTCTCTTCTAAAGCAGGGAGAATAGGCTACAAACTTCTTTGGTAAGCTGTCAAGTATCTCATCGCGTACCATATTCGTAACCGGTACTTCTGCTGTAGGTATCATGTAAAACTGATCCAGGCCTATATAATACATCTGCCCCTCTTTATCGGGCAATTGTCCAGTGCCAAAAGCCGAATCGGCATTAACCATATGTGGGGGTATTACTTCAAGATATCCGGCATCAATGGCATTATCCAGGAAAAAAGCTACCAGCGCACGCTGTAGTTTTGCCCCTTTGCCTTTGTAAACAGGGAAACCTGCGCCCGTAATTTTAACTCCCAACTCCAGGTCGAAAAGGTCGAATTTTTTGGCCAGATCCCAATGTGGCTGTGCGGCAGCGTGTAACATTGGTATTTCGCCTACTTGTTTTACCACTTCGTTATCTTCGGGCGTTTTCCCTACCGGCACAGATTTATGCGGGGTGTTGGGTATACGAACCAAAATATCTTTTAGCGCATCTTCGTTTTTCGCCAGTTCAGCCTCCAGTTCTTTACTCTGTTCTTTTAAAGAGGCACTATCCTGCTTGCGGGCATCAGCCTCGGCTTTTTTGCCTTGCTTAAACAACTCGCCTATTTCTTTAGCAATAATATTTTGTTTGTTCAGGTTCTCATCCAGCACTAATTGTACCGACCTCCGTTTGGCATCTATAGCTACAGCCTCATCAATAAGGTTCAACTCCTTAAAATTCTTTACAGCCAAACGGTTCTTTATTTCCTCTGCATTATTTCTGATGTTCGCAATTTCGAGCATGATAATTTACTTTAAGGTGCGAAGATAAAATTTGGCGGTAAGCAGCACAAGCCAAAATACCGGCCTCTCCCCGACTACGCTTCGCTGGTCGACCCTCTCCATCGCAAGCGATAGAGAGGGAACTATTTTGGTTGTATTTCCCTCTCTATCGCCTGCGATGGAGAGGGTGACCGCACGAAGTGCCGGTCGGGAGAGGCCTGTATTGCGTTTTGACCTTTAACAGAATAACCGAAAATAATTTGGTGATTCAGAAACTTTCTCTAACATTGCAGCGTTATCCGTTAGTTATTCCCGCAGTATTTAGTGCTTTCCAGCTAAAGTTTACTGCATAAAAATCCCGAATCGCAAATAAGGTTTCCCGAAAAACACCAATGTGTTTTTTAGCTATACATGAATTTTTTTCGAAAACATACAATCAAACTTAAAACTCCACTAAACTTTTAAAGCATGTACGATATTCTCCAATTGAACGACATGATCTTGCCCGAACTGCGGGAAGTAGCTGACAAGCTAAAGATCAAGGCTTCTGAAAAACTGGAAAAACAGGAACTTATCCTCAAGATCCTCGATGCCCAGGCACTTAACCCCGGGGCGCATGAAGAAGCTAAAACCAAAGACAAAGCCAAAAAGCCACGCGCACGCAAGCCTATAGACCCCGAGTTGAAAACCAAAAAAGAAGAGGAAGAAGAGCAGGCCACTCCGGCAGTAGCAGGAGAGGAGGTATATAAATCGGCGGTAGAATTAAGAGAAGGCAAAACCGAACAGCACGAAGAACGCCGTCCGGCCCAGCATAATCCGCGCCACACACAAACTGACCATAACCGCGCCGACCACAACACCCAAATCGTACAACCCACACAGGAAGTTGAAGCTAACGGCAATGGCAATGGTAACGGAAACGGGGGCAGCGAAGAAAGCCCGAGAGAAGAGAACCCAAACAGGGGAGAAGACAACCAGATACGCAGAGGAGGCAATATTTTCAGCGTAGAAGCAGATGCCATTATTGAAGGAGAAGGTGTATTGGAAATGATGCCCGATGGCTATGGCTTTTTGCGCTCATCGGATTACAGCTACCTTTCATCGCCCGATGATATTTATGTATCGCCTTCGCAAATAAAATTATTCGGGTTAAAGACCGGCGATACCGTTAAAGGATATATCCGCCCTCCGAAATCAGGCGAAAAATATTTTGCACTGTTGAAAGTAGATACCCTGAATGGCCGTTCGCCTGAAGAAGTGCGCGACCGTGTATCTTTTGATTATTTGACTCCGCTTTTCCCGCACGAAAAGCTGAACCTGTTTACCCATCCAAGCAATTTAACTACCCGTATTATTGACCTGTTTACCCCCATAGGTAAAGGCCAGCGGGGTATGATTGTTTCTCAGCCTAAAACCGGTAAAACAACCATCCTTAAAGAAATAGCTAACGCTATTGCCAAGAACCATCCGGAAGTTTACCTGATTGTTTTGCTGATAGATGAGCGCCCTGAGGAAGTTACCGATATGGAAAGAAGCGTTAACGGAGAAGTTATAGCCTCTACCTTTGATGAGCCTGCTGAAAAACACGTAAAGGTTACCAATGTGGTATTGCAAAAAGCCAAGCGTTTGGTTGAATGTGGACATGATGTGGTAATTCTGCTGGACTCTATCACCCGTTTGGCGCGTGCATATAACACGGTTGCCCCATCATCAGGTAAAGTGCTATCGGGTGGTGTTGAAGCTAATGCTATGCAAAAGCCTAAACAGTTTTTTGGTGCTGCGCGTAAAATTGAAAACGGTGGTTCATTAACCATACTTGCAACGGCATTGATTGATACCGGTTCGAAAATGGATGAAGTTATCTTTGAAGAATTCAAGGGTACCGGTAACATGGAGTTACAGCTTGACCGTAAGCTGAGTAACCGCCGTATCTATCCTGCTATTGACATCGTTTCATCTTCTACCCGCCGCGATGACCTGTTGCTGGATAAAGAAGTATTGCAGCGTATGTGGATTTTAAGAAACCACACCGCCGATATGACCAGCGAAGAAGCCATGAACTTCCTGATACAGCAAATGAAAGGCACTAAAACCAATGAAGAGTTTTTGATTGCTATGAATAGCTAGGAAAGCTTTAATTGTGAACATACAAGCCCAACTGGTTAATACTGGTTGGGCTTTTTTAGTCAATACTGCCTGTATAATCACACTATATAGCAAAATACGTTACTTTCAAGCTTTAAATTTTATGTTATGAAGGAGTCAATTTCAATAAAGAACCTGGGGCCGTTAAAGGATATTTATATCGATGATATTAAGCCCTTTACTGTTTTTATCGGCGAGTCGGGTAGCGGTAAAAGTACTTTAATGAAAGTGGTTGCTCTTTTCCGCTGGATTTATAAGATGCACAACATAGAATCTTATCTTAAACATAGTCAGCCAGGAACACGTCATTATGAATATGAAATAGACGATTATTTTAATAGTTCTGGCATTGATCAGTTCGTTAAAAGCAACACTGAAATTGAATATAAGAGTTTCATGCCCTCAGGCGAAACCTACCGGATTAAATATGCCAATCAGTCTTTAACCGGTATAAGTCAGCAAGAACTAATTCGAGTCGAAGATATAAGCTTCAATAAGATAAGCTTTATTTCTGAAACACGAAACATTATCCCGCTGTGGGCTACAAAGGGAGCAAGTTTGCCTAATAACGATTTAGGGTTTTATTTCAATGAAGTATATCGTGATTTTAACCTAGCAACAGAGAATACTAAAGAGTTAACAATGGATTTTCTGGCCCTAAAATTTTCAGTAAAAAAGACAAAAGAGGGCAAAGAATATTTTGTACAATCTAACTCTGGACCGGGGGATACCGATAATACAAACGACTCTTACCAAATAGATTTCAAAAACAGCTCTTCCGGTACTCAAACTTCTATCCCGGTTTCTTTACTCGCTCAATATTTTTCGCAGTCCTTTGATTTTACCGAAGCTTTTAACCGCTCTGTTTTACAGAGTCATTTAAAGGCTGGAAGCTTGATTGATTTTAAGCCAATAAAGAACCTTGATGCTTTGCTTAGAACAGTTTATATACATATTGAAGAACCGGAATTAAGCCTCTATCCAGATGCTCAGTGCGAGTTGATTAATGATGTAGTTAAAAAATGCTTTCTACAAAACGAACACAAGGTTGGGCTGATACTTTCAACCCACAGCCCATATATTATAAATCATCTTAACCTTCTTATTAAAGCTTTTGATACCGGACATAAAATCAATGGTGCAAATTTTAATTATGATGATTTAGCCGTTTTCCAGATTTCGGATGGTAGTCTTTTGGATTTAAAAGTACAAAACCACAGGCTAATCTTTACTGATCCTTTATCCGAAACCATTAACGCGATATACGACCAATATAACTCACTGGAAAAGAATGGAAACATTATTAAGACATAACTTCACTTCACATTATTTATTGCCAGCAAATGCAGCGGCAAATTTGAGCATTGGTACAAATGCCGCATATTTTGAACTTGATGATGTTAATGGGGAAACTCAGCTATTTACGGTTGTAAGTAATGCGCCTGCAGTTTACCACAATAATGGCATCTATGACGTCGTAATAATAAACCATGACAAGTTTATATCAACTTTGCCGCCTGTATACCAGCAAAAGAAAAAGCGATGCGATCTGATTGTATATACATCGCTCAATCAATACTTCCTACTCAACGAACTTAGTGATACCGCCTCAAATTACCTCGATTACCCAGACCAAGCCGGAACCCGAACGGGTAAAAAAATACAAGCTACAAAACAATTATCTGAATCGCTTGATCGATTAATGAATGTGCCTGCTATAAAGACTTTTATAAATAATTTTGTGATAAAGCGTTGTTGCTTTTTCAATAAACAACCTGATGCACCGCTGGTTAACGCGCTGCAAAGCTTCAATCGTTTCAACACCCTAATAAAAGGGGGTGCTAAACGGGCAAATGCGGATATTGAAGCACATGGTTTTGAATTGTTCGATTATTTGGGCAGGCAATCTTTCGATTTGAACTAATGCAATTTCCCCACACGCATTGAAGAATTAAATCTTCTCATAACTACTCCGCTCAATCCAACCAACCTTACCATCAGCTAAGCGTATTTTGCTCCACTCGCCAACGCGGTCGAGGATTTGGAATTTAACGCCTTCATGCAACATAAACTGGTCGTTGCCATTGGCATCGGGGGCGCTTTTCACATAAGAGTTGGATACCATTAAAATGGCAGCATCGGTTTGCTCTTCTTTATTGCTTTGCTTTACTGCCAGCCCGATAAACACCAGCGAAACCACAACGAACACGCTACCCAGTGCAAACGAAACCCTGCGGATGCCCACAAAAAGATAAACAGCAAAAAACACCAGCGCCAGCCATATAAAACCAATAGCCAGCAACGCCCAACCGTTTGACGACTTGAAGGACACAAAGCTGTCCCATGCATTTAAAATGGCTAAGGTGGGTACCGGTACTATCTTATCTACCACTTTGGTATTGGCAACAGCAAGATTGTGTTGAACGTCCTCATCCTGTGGGGCAAGCTTCAATGCGCGCTCATAATTTACAATGGCTTTATTCAGCGTATTCAGCTTATAGTAGCAATTACCCAGGTTGTAATACACCTCGGCGGTCTTATAACCCTGGCTTATTATTTTTTCATAGTCAGCAGCGGCCTGGTCAAACTGCCCGGCTTTATATAACTGCGATGCAGTTTTATATAACTCAGCCGGTTGCTGGCTAAAAGCTGCAGATGAAAAACACAGAAATACGACGGCAAGAATAAAATTCAGGCCACCCTTAAAAATATATTTTCTGTATTTAATCATAACTATCATAATAAATCAGCGTCCCCGTAATTCAATTTTTACGCCTTAACCGTTCTTCCAAGTGTGCCTTCAGGCCAACTTGGAAGTTTAAATGAACGTTTGGGTCTCCTGACCCAAACATCTTGCAATATCGGCTACTTCAAAACTAATCAGCCGCCTTTAGCTAAAACCGGTGCGCAAACATTCATTTGCCCCGCACTGCACATTGTTTGAGTCGTGAGACTCAAACCTTTCATTGGAAGTTCCAAGTTGTCCTGCGGAACACTTGGAACAACGGGTTTCCGTTTATATAATTTAAAATATTTTCCTGTATTAATCATAACCATCATAAAAAATCAGCGTCCCCGGTATTAATCCCTTACGCCTTAATCTCATCTTCCAAATCAGCAATTAAATTCATAGCCGTATCGTAATTCTTTTTCATTTCGGTATGCTCGTCGCTAACCGGTGCATACAGGGCCATTTCGCAGGTATTTATTAAGCCCAGCAGTTTTGAAATGGTTTCAGGTTTTACAGCGCGGGCCTGTAATTTATCTTCCACACTATCTTTCGAAAGCCCGGCCATATCAATATTCAACTTGTCGCCCAAATAACCCCAGGTAGCCCTTGATACCTCGTCGTAAAATGCCTTTTTATCGTTGGTTTTCAGGTGCTTCTCGGCAACACTCAACCGCTTTTTAGCAAGTTTAATGGCCCTTCTCCGCTTGGTTCCAACAACATCGGCAGCCATGGTTTCGTTTCTTCTTCTCAGGCCAATCAGTAAAAAGAAAAGCAGGGCTGGGGCACCATACATACCAATAAAACCGGTTGAACCGAAAAACTGCCCTCCGTTTTTTGTAAATACAGGTACCGTAGTTTTAATATACCGGATGTCCTGGCCCAGCACAGAAATATCCTGTTTGCTGCTGCCAACCTGTCCGCCTGAGTTCATATTTTTTGAAGGTGCGCCGGTAATTTTCAAGGCATATTCGGGCGACGTTATAGTTACATATTTACCGGTAGTGGGATCGAAGTATGAAAACACGTGGCTGTCAACTTTATATTCGCCCGGCTGGCGGGGTATTAAAAGATAGTCGTATTGTTTACTACCGGTAAGGCCTGCGGCGCCGTTGCTGATATTCTCCTTGGTTTTGGGGTCGTAAACTTCAAAGGCCGGAGGCATTTTAAATTTAGGCGCTTCAATTAATTTCAAATTACCGGTGCCCGATATTTTCACCGAGTAAGTAATCGGGTCGTCGGTTTTACCTTCTTTGCTTGAAATAGAAGTTTCGAAATTAAACTTACCTACTGCACCTGAAAAGTCATCGGGTTTACCGTTTTCGGGCAGGGCTTTTACGCTCACCACTCCGGCATCCGTTTTCAGGTCTAAAGGAACCTGTTGAACTCTTCCCCCATTAAAAAAGTCATCAAAGAAATTTCTGGACCGTGAACGAACCTGTACCTGTGCAACAACGCCAACTTCAGCCGAAGGCACTTTTACGCTACCTGAACGTTGCGGATAAAGGTTATATTTAAAGAGGTCAATCTCTTTGTACTGCTTGCCGTTTAAGGTTACCGTTGTAGGCTGGCGTTTAGGATCCATCTCTACTTCCTGGCTCCAGAAACCTTCAAAAGCAGGTATTTTATCCATTTTGCTGATGCTTAGTCCAATATTGGGCGAAATGTAAAGTTTGTATGTTGCAGTAAGCATTTCGCCCTCGTAAACCGAACCCCTGTTTATCTCCAGCTTAAAAATTACAGCATCTTTCAACTGCTTAGCCATGTCGCCGTCAGAAGGCTGTTGTTCCTGTTGCTGCTGCTGTTGCTGCTGCTGTTGGCCGAATGGATCAAAAGGGTCGTATGCACGCTGCTGCTGTTGTTGTTGGGCAACGGCCTTACCAACTGCAATATTCAGCTCATTCGACTCCATGTTAACTCCGTTAACCGTAATACTGGCTTTACCAATTTTGAAAGTCCCTTCCTGCTTCGGCTTTAAAACATACGAATAGGTAACTGACTGCGTTACATTGCCGTTAACCCACTGCATGCTGGTTGAAGAGTTTGGCCCACCCACCACTTGAAAATCGGGTATTGCACCCAGGCGCGGATTAGAGCCGTTGGCGTTTTCAAGTGTAACATTTAACTGAAAAGCCTGGTTGACCGCAACTGAGGCGGGTGCACTGATTGAAAACTTTACCTGCCCAATAACCTGGCTGCAAGACAAAGCAAGCACCATCAGGCATAGCATGAAACGGGCTTTCATGCCTGCAAAAAATGGATTTTGTTGTATGCGGTTATTCATGGTAATACAAAATTCAACTATCAATTACGTTTGGTCAACTTATTGGTTGGCCGATTAAATATTTTTAGCAAAAACCTTTGGAATTATGATTTATGATTGCTGATTGTTGAATTTAAATTCATAAATCAGCAATCATAAATCAGCATTCCATCCTACCAATCCTTCAGAACCTTTACATTAGATGCCTTTACCTGTTTCTGCTGCACTTTCTGGTTTGTTTTTTGCTCCTCGTTCTGCACGGCCTGTAAAAGTTTTTCGGCCTGCTCCTTGGTCATTTGGCCGCCGGCTTTCTTCTGGTCCTTATTTTGTCCTTGCTGGTCTTTGTCGCCCGGTTTATCATCGGGTTTCGAATCCGGCTTTTTATTGTCGCCTTTATCTTTATTGTCGTCTTTTTTATCCTTGTCTTTATCTTTTTTCTTGTCCTTATTTTGCTTTTGTTCGTTCTTTTGCTGAATCATCATAGCGTTGGCATACGCCAGGTTATATTTGGTGTCTTTATCGGTTGGATTTATTTTCAAAGATTCTGTGTATGCTTTTTGGGCTTCTTCCCATTTTCTCTGCTCAAGGTAGGTATTGCCAAGGTTGTGATAAGCCTGCGCCTTAACCTTGGGGTCGGGGTTGTTTTGTGCCGAAAGCTGAAATTGCTTTATAGCGTCATCGTACCGTTTTTGTTTGTAAACTGCATCGCCCAGGTTAAAAGTTGCTTCAGGCATGTTGTTCTTTTTTTCAAGTGCCTTTTTATAATTGGCTTCTGCTTCGGTATAGTTATCTTTTTCGTATTGCTTATTGCCATTGCGCGTGGCAGTCTTTTCCTCCGAATGCAAAATGTTGGTCTGCGCAGTTACCGGCCGGGTAAAACCCGACAACAGCAACATCCAAAAGAAAATCAGCTTAGTTTGCTTTTCCATTTCGCTTAAATTTTCCAGGTCAGTTTACGTTCGCTTAAAATCCATTCTATCAACAACAATACTGCCGCTATTACCAGGCACCACTGGTATTGCTCATCAAAATCTGTAAACGTCAGGTCCTCATAACTCCTGCTGTTAATCCGGCCAAGTTCTTTAAAAATAGAAGAAATCTCATCTTTACCTGAACCCAGCAAAAAGAATTTCCCTCCGCCCCGGTTGGCAATATCCTGCATCATCTGCTGGTTCAGTTTTGATAGTATTATCTTACCATCCTGGTCGCGCTTAAAATCATTATTGCCTGAGGGTATCGGGCCTCCGTTTTCAGACCCCACACCTATGGTAAATATTTTAACCCCGCTTTTTACAGCCTCATCTATGGCTTCATCTACACCGCCTTCATTGTCTTCGCCATCTGATATTATAATCAGCGCTTTGTGCGTTTTCTCTTCTTCTACAAAGCCCTGGGTTGCCATATTTATGGCCTCCGCTATGTTGGTGCCCTGGGTTGGCACCATGCCCGGCGCTGCATTCTTTAAATACATTTTAGCCGCGCTGTAATCCACGCTTAAAGGCATTTGCCGGTAAGCCCGGCCGGCAAACACTATCAGGCCCAAACGGTCGTTTTGCAGCGAGTCGATGAAGTTAGAGATGAAATTTTTTGCACGGCCTAAACGGCTGGGCTTAACGTCTTCGCTCATCATCGAGTTGGAAACATCCAGCGCTACCATAACATCAATTCCCTGGCGCTTTACTTTTTCCTGCTTGGTACCAATCTGAGGGCCGGCAAATCCAATAACTATAAACTCAAAAGCCAGCGCCAATAAAATAAACTTGGCAAGCAATTTATTAAAAGATGATTCCGGTATTAGCTGGTCGAGCAATCCCGGCCGGGCAAACCGCTCAAGGTTACTCTCGCGCCAGTTGTGGAAAAGCGTAAATAATATCAGGGCAGGGGCCATAGCGCACAACAACCACAAATATTCTTTATGTGCAAACCTGAAAGCCGTTTCGTGTAACAATATAAATACACCCAGCACCGGCACTATAAGCACCAATAACCACAAATAATGTAAAATAGTTGACCGCGACATAATAACTGTTTGAACCCTGCCTTTCTCTTTTTGTTTTTCCTTATAAACTATCTTAACCCTGTCTTTACAATGCTTTATTAATGCGGTATTAACGTTAACACTTGAACACCTAAACACCTGCGCACTCCTATGGAATTGCCCGTACTACCAAATAGCGCAACAATATTTCAAGTAACAAAAATATTGCTGCCATTAATGCAAAGGCATAAAACTTTTCTGTTTTGCGCTGATAAGCCGATACTTCAATTTTTGTTTTTTCAAGCTTGTCAATCTGGTCATAAATGCCTTTCAGGGCTTTGTTGTCTGTTGCGCGGAAATACTGTCCCCCGGTCTTTTTTGCAATTTCTTTCAATAATGCCTCATCAATTTCAACCGGTGCATAGTCAAATATCAGCTTACCATCAGGCCCCATGGCAACCGGCGTAAGTGCTTTTCCGTTGGTGCCAATGCCTATGGTATAAACCCTGATGCCAAACTCTGCGGCAATATCGCCGGCGGTTAAGGGGTCAATCATTCCCCGGTTATTTACACCATCGGTCATCAGTATAATAACCTTGCTTTTGGCATGGCCTTCCTTTAAACGTTGTACACAAGTGGCTAAACCCATGCCAATAGCAGTGCCATCTTCCAGCAGGCCGTTTTTTATAGCTGCTACCTGGTCTTTTAATACGGCATGGTCAATAGTTATAGGGCATTGGGTAAAACTTTCCGCCGAAAATATCACCATCCCTATCCGGTCGTGTGGCCTGCCATCAATAAAAGAAATCGCTTCTTTTTTAGCCGCTTCAATCCGGTTGGGGTCAAAATCCTTTGATTGCATGGAGCCTGATACATCTATGGCCATCATTATATCAATGCCTTCAGTGGTTACCTTTTCTTCATCGTATGAAGTCTGAGGACGGGCTATGGCAACCAGCAAAAGTGTAAGCGTCGCAATACGCAACAGCGGTAACAGTTTTTTTATTTTAGCCTTTACCGGTACGGCATATCCTGCAAAAGCTTTGGTAGACGACAATTTAAGCGATGGGTAAGCTTTTTTAGAAAGAAAATACCACCATAAACCCGCCCATACAAATACCACAGGTATCAGCCATAGCACCCATTTATAAGCAAACGTAAGATGTGTCAGATTCTTAAACATATAAAACTACTCTTCTGAATTCTTTTTTAATCTTTCCCCGGTAATCAACTCTTTTTTTGTTCTTCTTCTTTCGGCTCGGTCAGGTCAATAAATTTATAAGCGCTTTCCATGGCCTTAATATTTGCTTCAGGTGCCGGAAGCAACTTGGCAAATTTTACAAGGTCGGCTGCCCTTAATATTTGCAGCAGGTTGTCTTTGGCCTTTTCCTTCATCTGGTAATTATTAATGGCATTTTCAATCTCGCCGGTGGTTGATTCAAGCGCCAGCCAGCTAAACCTGTATTCCAGGTAAAGGCGTAATATTTCAGTTAGGCGGCTGTAATAAAGTTTTGCCTGGTCTTTCTGCCACAGTTTATCGTCTTCCAGTTTCTTCAGCTCCTTACGGGCCCAAATATGGGCGGGGTCTTTAGGTATAGGCCGGGCATTGCTGACGCCGGGCTTTTCGCGGGTATATTTTTCGTATAGTATAATGCCGCCAATTATCAGCAACAGCAGTAATAAAGCGCCCAGCACATACAGCACAAACTCCTGCCATGCGTAAGGCACAGCCAGTGGCCCTTTAATAGGTTTAATAGGCATCATGGTGTCAACCGGTACCGTGTTCACATTTACCACTACAATATTCGAAAACAAAGTATCCGTGGCCCCGGTACTATTTTTAAAAGGAACAGCTATAGGGCCGGCATGAAACTGCCCCGAATCGAAAGCTGATATTATATATGTTTGAGCGTAGGTCTGTAAGGTTGGTTCGTTAACCGTATCAATTTTAGAGGCTGAAATAAACGCCATATTACCCACGCTGTCTTTAACCACCGGCATGGCAATTTTTAAACCGGCCGGATGTTTAAGCGTAAGCTTTACGTTTAAATGATCGCCGATAAGGATATGGTTTGAATCGGCTGTAAGGATGGCGCTAACGGTTGTTTGGGCGTTTAATACCGGAACGGCACCAAACATGAACAGTAGCATAAACAGGCAAATATATCCGCACAAACGGCCGGAGCTTGGCTTCTCCCCATTCAGCACACGGCTATGTTTTGTATTTGTTTTACAGCTCATATCAATTACCACTGGTTATTATCTTTTTGTTTCCCTGCGTTTAAACATGTTCATCAGGGCAATAATGTACGATTCGTCGGTCCTTATTGATACAAGGTCGCTGCCGCTTTTGCCAAACAGGCTTTTTAACTGGGCCTGGTTTTCTTTAAACAGCTTTGCGTAGTTATCGCGCAGTTTTTTATCGGAGGTATCCACCCACAGTTCCTGGCTGCTTTCGGTATCTATAACGCGTGTAAGCCCCATATTTGGTAATTCAGCTTCACGCTCATCATATACATGCAATCCAATCAGGTCGTGCCGCTTGCCTGCTATTTTTAAAGCATCGTTAAAACCTGAATTCATAAAATCCGATATCAGGAATGCGATACATTTTTTCTTTACCACATTATTAAAGTACTTCAGTACTTCGCTAATATTAGTGCCGGTGTTTTTAGGGTGAAAATCATATATCTCGGAGATGATGCGCAGGATGTGTGTTTTCCCTTTTTTAGGCGGAATAAATTTTTCTACCCGGTCGCTGAAAAACATAACCCCCACCTTATCATTATTAGTAATGGCCGAAAACGCCAGCACCCCGCTTATTTCGGCAATAATGTGGTTTTTAAATTCATTCTGTGTTCCGAAAAAAGAGGATTGGCTTACGTCAATAATCAACATCATAGTCTGTTCGCGTTCTTCCTCATATACCTTAACAAAAGGCTTATCGTGGCGGGCGGTAACGTTCCAGTCAATGGCCCTTATATCATCACCATACTGATATTCGCGTACCTCACTGAAAGAAATACCCCTTCCCTTAAAGGCAGAATGATAGCTGCCCGAAAATATCTGACTTGATAGTTTCCGGGTTTTAATAGCAATCCTTCTAAGCTTCTTTCTTTTTTCTTCCTGGGTTGTCATAATAATGGCGCCGGTATAGTATAGCGCATTTATTTGGCTGCAATAAATTCCTTGTAGCAGGGTGTTTGCTCTCTATGGAACTTCAACCGCGTTTAATATTTCGCTTATTAATTCCTCCGAGGTTACGTTTTCTGCTTCGGCCTCGTATGTTAAGCCTATCCGGTGGCGCATTACGTCAAAGCAAATGGCGCGGATGTCCTCAGGTATTACATACCCCCTGCGCTTAATAAATGCATAGGCTTTTGACGCCAGTGCCAGGTTAATGCTTGCCCGTGGAGAAGCCCCGTAGTTAATAAACGGTTTAATCTTATCCAGCTTGTATTCACTTGGGTTACGGGTAGCAAAAACTATATCCAGTATGTAGCGTTCAATTTTTTCATCCATATAAACATCGCGCACGGTTTTGCGGGCCCTTAAAATTTCTTCCTGGTTTACTACCTGGTTAATAGTTTTACCTGCGTATTCAAGGTTCTGGCGGATAATCAGTCTTTCTTCTTCCTTTTTAGGATAGGTAACTACCACTTTAAGCATAAAACGGTCTACCTGCGCTTCGGGCAAAGGGTAGGTACCTTCCTGCTCAATAGGGTTTTGGGTGGCAAGCACCAAAAACGGTTCTTCCAGTTTAAAGGTTTCGTCGCCAATGGTTACCTGCTTTTCCTGCATGGCTTCCAGCAGTGCCGCTTGTACTTTTGCCGGGGCGCGGTTAATTTCATCTGCCAATACCAGGTTGGCAAAAATAGGCCCTTTCTTCACCACAAAGTTATTCTCTCGCTGGTTGTAAATCATAGTACCGGTTAAATCGGCCGGTAATAAATCGGGCGTAAACTGTATCCGCGAAAACTTGGCGTGAATAGCCGAAGCCAGCGATTTAATAGCCAGTGTTTTTGCAAGGCCAGGAACCCCTTCCAGCAAAATGTGGCCGTTACTTAACAGGGCCAGCATTAACCTTTCAACCATGTACTTTTGGCCAATAATGGCTTTACCCAGTTCAAGGTTCAGTACATCTACAAATGCACTTTCGCGGTTTATGCGCTCGTTTAATGACGCAATGTCAACTGTTGTATTTCCTGAAATTATATCCATACGTTTATTTTATTGGGTTACAAAAATAAGCCCATCAGCGATTGTTAAAATCAAAATTTTGTTAAGCGAAACCCTTCACCGATGCAGGTTAGTGAATAAACGTCAAAAAAAAGGAGCGCTGGTGCGCTCCTTCACAACTATTATGATTTATGCTATGGTAAGCTATCCTTTTTTGGAAAGACCTCCTTCATAATTCGCCCTTTATGAATCCTCACCCCAGAGCAACCCTCTCCGAAGGAGAGGGGATATGTTGAATTATGAAAGAGGTCTGATGAAATAACAGGGCAGGTGGTCTTAAAACTTAAACGAAAGCCCCACCCCAAACTGCTCAAATATCTGTAGCTTATTGTAAGTAAGTATAGGGGCACCGGTTTTATCTACGTCAGTTAATCCATCAGGCCCTTTTGCACCGGTAGAGTTATGTACCTGATCAACCGGCGTTACGGCATTGTACTGGTAAACAAAACGGGTTGAAAGAGTAGCGGTCAAAAATTTATACAGCTTAAATACGATATCGTTATCCCAGGTTACAACAGGCACGTGCTCGTATGCCGAACTGATATTCACGGTAGTCATTAAGCTATCCGATTTATCGTAATAAGGCATCGTGGTATTGTAATTGTTGTTATAGTAAGCAATAAACACGTTCAGGTGCGATTTCCAGTTTATAGTTTTCACAATATCCTTCTGAAATAAAATGTCTATTTCTGCTCCTACAGCCGCGCTATAATTGGTTCCTGCATTCAGTCCAAAACGGGTAGGGTCAACGCCGTAATAGTAGCTGGAATTAGCATCAGATTTTGCAGTGTCCTTTAAGGCTCCGGTAACAAAAGTCATTTTCCCTTCAATAGGTGTAAAGAACATAGTGAAGTAACTTTTAGGCTTCCAGGTAAAGCCGGGGCCCAGGGTTAGTATAGCGGGGGCAGCAAACTTTGAAACCACATATCTTTTAAACTGGCCATGAGCGGTATCCGTTTGCGAATAATCGTAAGTAGGTGAAAACTGACTTAGAAAGTCAAGCTTGCCTGAAAAATAAAGGTGGTCGCTAAAATCATAACCAATATTGGTATTAAATTCAACCATGTCAATATTTTTTTGCAGGTTGCGTTGTGCCAAATCCTGGTCGCGGATAAGGCCATTGGCCACCATACCATATTTCATATCCAAATGGGTATCCCAACTCACTTTTTTCTTTTTATACTGCACATAAAAATTGCCTGCAAACAACATAGAAAAGCTATTTGTTCCGCCCGGCGACCATTGATACAGGGCGGTTTGGGCAACGTTAAAACCAAGAAACCCTCCGATTTTCCAGGTAGAGTCGCGGAAATATATTCCATCTCCATTTAAGGCTAAAAACTGTTTACGGTTAACCTTACGTACCACCGTGGTGTCCTTAGGCCTTACTGAATACGAGGTATCGGTTTGTGCCACTGCACAGCCGGCTAATAGTACAGTAAGTGTGGAAAGTAAAAATATTTTTTTCATAGTATTTTTTCTTTAAATAAAAAAATGTGTTCCGTGTTAAAGTAATATGTTGATATANNCAATAAGATATTACATTTTTCGCGGTGCAAGTATAAAAACTATGTTGTAAATGTTACAACATATACTTCATTTCTGGCCGAAAAAGTGCATTTTGTTGTTAAAGACAAGTATGTTAAGACCCTTATTTTAAGCGTTCAGCCGATATTTTGGGAAAGTGCAAAAAATAAATCTATTGATAATCAAATAATTACGATATTTTTTAAAAATATATACTACTATGTCTTGCATAATACCATTCTATGGATATATCTTTGCATCGTCAACTAATCGGTATAACACTTTAAATAACCTTAAAAAAAATAAAATCATGAAAAAGACCATCACCACCACCGTTCTCATGTCAGCTTTGCTGTTTATGAGCAGCTTTGCACTTAGCACTGCTAACCACAGGCAAATTGAAAAAAGCGCAAAAGAAAGCGTGCGCCGCGAAATTATCAGGAGCATAAGCTGCCCTGATTTTATTGAAGGCGATGATGTAACCAACCAGGTTAAAGCCATTGTTGAGATAGATAACAACGGCAACGTAAGTGTTCAGGATATCAACTCAGCTAACCCCCGCCTGATATCCTATGTTAAGGACCAGCTTCAGAACATGAAAGTTAAAAGCCTGGGCCAAACTCAGAAGTTTGTATTGGTTATCAATTTCAAAGCAGCTTAAATTTAATGTGTTCAGGTGCGCAGGTATTCAGGTGTTCATGTAATACCAAATGCCGACAAAACAACACTTGAACACCTGAACACCTAAACACTTGAACACACTTTTTTAAACCACAGAATAATATGAACATAGAAAACACAAAAGCGCAGATGCGCAAGGGGGTGTTGGAGTTCTGCATTCTATCGGTACTGGCTGATGGGGAGCATTACCCCACCGAGATTATCGAAAAAATGAAAAACGCCAAATTGCTGATTGTTGAAGGAACATTGTACCCCCTGCTTACGCGTTTAAAAAACGACGGTTTGCTGTCATACCGCTGGGAGGAGTCTACATCAGGCCCGCCACGCAAATACTTTACATTAACCGATGAAGGCAGAATTTCTTTGAAGGAACTAATCGAAAGCTGGACTGAGTTGACCAATTCGGTAAACAACATTATACACCCAACTCAAAAAACCAACTAACCATGAGAAAAACATTAAACATAAACCTGGGGGGAATAGCCTTCATTATAGATGAAAATGCTTTTGAATTTCTGCATAATTACCTGGAAGCACTAAAGCGTAAGTTTAACAACGAAGCTGAGCGCACCGAGATTATAAACGACATTGAATCGCGCATAGCCGAAATGCTGAACGAGCGACTGCAAAGCCGCAAGGAAGTAATTGCGATAGAAGATGTTCAGTTTGTAACGGATGCTATGGGCAGGCCCGAAGATATTGCGGGCGAAGAGCCGGCTGAAACCGGTAACGGCGCCAGCCAGAATTCTGCTTCTGCAACTACCACTTCTTCTGCCGCATCGGCACCGGTTAAAAAGAGGTTGTTCCGCGACCCGGACGATGCTAAAATTGGTGGCGTAATTTCGGGCCTGTGTCATTACTTTGGCATAGCCGACCCTACCTGGATGCGTATTGCCGCCCTTGTTTTTATCTACTTTACTGCCGGTACTATTATATTGATTTATTTCCTTTTACTCATAATAGTTCCTAAAGCGCAAACCGCTGCTGAAAAACTGCAAATGAAGGGCGAACCTATTAACATCAACACCATTGAAAAGGAAATTAAAGAGGCAGCCAGCAAAGCAGGTGAGTCGGTAAACGAATTTATGCACGACCAGAATATTTTTGAGCGGCTATGGGATGCTACATTATCTGTTCTGCGTGTGTTCTTAAAAATATTTGCCGTGTTCGACATATTCCTGGCTATGATTTTACTAATAGCGGTGTCTGCCTGTTTCTTTGCCTTCTATGTTTTAGGGTCAACTCCTTTTAACGAGGCCTCGCATATGATAGTAGACTCAGGTTCTGTTATCCGGTTTTTCAGTATTGGTTTTCTTTTATTTCTGACCGCCCCGTTGATTGCACTGATTTACCTGGGCTTAAAGATTCTGCTGGGTCAGCGCTCAAGGATGCGCTGGTTAAAATCTGTTCTTTTTATTGCATGGCTTATAGGTTTGGCATTTTTACTTGGTTCAGGCTATAAGGCGCTTACAAATTTCAGGACTACCGGAACTAAAAACGAGGACCTTGTATTGATGCAGCCTACCCGGGAAACGCTTTATGTTCAGCTAACCGACACAGCCGGTAAAAAACTGAGCAAAGATTGGGAGGATGACATCGACTATCGCTTTAATATAAATGAACAAGGCCAACTTATTGTTGACGGAAATGATTTCAGTGAAATAAGCCGGATTGGATTAGGTAAGCCATCACTTCAGTTAATGCCATCAGAAAACGATTCGTTTTACATACAGGAAGTAATTACTGCACATGGCAAAGACAAAAACGATGCTGTTAAGAACGCCGGAATGGTTGTTTACTCATTTGCACAATCTGATTCGGTTTTAAATCTTGCTTCAGAGTATTATATCAACAAAAGCGATAAATACCGCGCTCAGCAAATGAGAGTAAGGATTGCCATACCACAGGGTAAGAAAATCCGCTTTGCCGATAATATTGATATCTGGAGGGCTAGTGTGAAAGGCGATGGCAATTATGACGATACTTATTTTGCCAATACAACCTGGACTGTGGAGGATGGAAAAGTAAAATGTATTGAGGGGGAGAATCACATCAATGCAAGTGATGATTCAAAAGATGACGACAATGAAAAAGTAAAAGCACCCGCCCCTCTGGCAGCACCCGGTGCCCCAACTATGCACAAAATGGAGCATGAAAAAAGTAATGATAAGCATGAGAAAGATGACGACGACGACAAAGACTTTTAGTGTATATTAACCAACAACTTAAATCATCCACGTTAGCATTAAAACCAAAAAGCAATGAAAAACATTTTAATACTATTTATAATCGGCACCACCGGATTAATAGCCTTATCCTCGTGCCATAATCACTGGAAATCAGGAAACGGTAAAGTTACTGTTGAAGACAGGAGCGTAAGCCCTTTTACAACTATTACTATTGAGGGACTCTTTCCGGTTGAGATAACACAAACCGGGGAGAAGGAATCGGTACGGGTAGAAACTGACCAAAACCTTCAATGCATGATAAGTGTAAAATCTGAAGGTGGCGACCTGTATATTAAAACTACTGACGATAAATCTTTCAGTAACTCGACTAAAACAAAGGTTTACATCAACATTAAAAAGCTGACAGAGCTGGATTTTAAATCGGTTGGCGCGTTAAGCACCAAGGGTACTTTAAAGCTGGATAGTCTTACGTTGAATAGCGAGTCGGTAGGGAAACTAAACCTTGACCTGGAAGCAAAATTTCTGCATGCTAATCTTAGTTCGGTTGGCAGTACCACGCTTAGTGGCAAAGTAAATGAGGCGCGCATCAATAATAAAAGTGTGGGCTCTCTTTCTGCCTTCAACCTTAAAGCGGGTACTATGATGATACACAACACAGCCCTGGGTATTACCGAGGTTTATGCCGATAGCGCCTTTTACATCCGTTCATCATCGGTAGGTGCTTTGTTTTATAAAGGCCCCGGCCAGCTAAAGGAATTAAAAAGCGAAGGCATTGGTGTGGTTCAGAAAAAGGATTGAGAAAAGCATTTTTTAAAATTTTAGTTTAAACATAATTATATGGAAGTAGTATCATCTAATTACAATTACGCCTCAGGCGGCAAAAGACTGCTGGCTTTTTTTATTGACCGGTTATTGTTGCATGCTGTTTTTTCGGTCATATTTTTCAGGTGGTGGGGCATGCCCTTTGGCTGGGACTGGGACAACTTAAACTTTGGCATAATACATCTGGGCATTAAATTTTGGGAGTACAATGTATTTGTTGAGGCCCTGATTGTGCTTTACTACAGTTACATGGAGTCATCAAAATACCAGGCTACAATTGGCAAACTTGCTTTGGGTATGAAGGTGACCGATGTGCGCCAGCAACCCATTGATTTTTCGAAAGCCCTGTTGCGCAACCTTTCGAAATACCTCTCGGCACTCATTTTGTGGATAGGTTACATCATGATCATTTTTGACGACCGCAAGCAAGGCCTGCACGATAAAATAGCCGATACGCTTGTGATGAATCAATAGCAAAAACGTTATTCAAAATATCCTGCCATACATAGGTTATCGCAAGTTTTCTATAGTTGGTTGGTACGGCCCCTGTTATCTCATGGCAGGGGCTTTTTTGTTTTTACAGATGACATCTTTTTTCAAGATGTTATCTNNGAAAAAAGATGTCATCTCTCCCGTCTTTACCGACTCTTATAAAACTGATGTATCACATCAATTACTCTGTCCTGCTCTTCCTGTTTTAGTTCGTAATAAAAAGGCAGGCGTAGCAGGCATTCAGTAAACCGGTCAGAGTTTGGCAACGCCCTGCTGCCGTGTATAGCAGCATAAAAAGGGCTTTTGTGTAATGACAAGTAATGAAACACAGCATGTATTTCGTTATCACGCAATTTCTGTAATAAAGCTTTTCTATCCTCCGGACTTTTGGTTACCAGGTAAAACATGTGGGCGTTATTGGTTGCATAAGCAGGTATAGCCGGCAGCTCAAGCAAATTTTTATCTGCAAGATTTTTTAATTGCTGGTAGTAGTGATTCCATAACGCTTTGCGTTTGGTTTGTATGGTTTCAAGCTTTTCAAGCTGGGCATATAAAAATGCTGCCGTAACTTCAGATGGCAAAAAAGACGAGCCAATATCTACCCAATCATATTTATCAACTTCCCCCCTGAAAAATTTGCTGCGGTTAGTTCCTTTCTCCCTTATTATTTCCGCCCTGTCGTTAAAGCGTGCATCATTGATGGCCAGCATACCGCCCTCGCCCGAAATAACATTCTTGGTTTCATGAAAAGAAAATGCTGCAAGGTGCCCTATCGAACCAAGGGGTTTGCCGTTATAGTAACTGTCAATACCAGGTGCGGCATCTTCAACCACATACAAGCCATACTTATTGGCTAAGGCCATAATTTTATCCATATCGCAGGCAATGCCGGCATAATGCACCGGTACTATGGCCCTGGTCTTTTCTGTAATTAAAGATTCAATGCCCACAGGGTCTATGTTTGGGTTATCAGGATAGCTATCGGCAAAAACAATTTTTGCGCCGCGTAATACAAAAGCATTGGTAGTTGATACAAAAGTGTATGATGGTACAATTACTTCATCGCCCGGCTTTATATTTATTAAAATGGAAGCCATTTCAAGCGCATCGGTGCAGGAGGGGGTAAGCAACACTTTTTGGAAATTAAACCGCTCCTCAAAAAACCGGTGGCACTTTTTGGTAAACTCACCATCGCCCGAAATTTTACCTGATTTTACGGCCTCTTCAATATATAACAGCTCATTGCCGGCCATAAAAGGTTTATTAAAAGGAATACCGCTCATATCTTATCAATTGCAATAAACTAAAGTTCGCTTTCAGCGCTAAAGAAACCGAAAGTACTGAAATAAAGAAAGAAGATGCTTATTGATTGGCATCAGTTCCAAAAGCTAATTGTTATAATTATATCTAAAATTAGCTGTACCGACAATTCTATATGCTAATTAGCAGCGAAATTATTTACGTTTGAAGCTTAAAATCCGAAAATTCATGAAGAAGTATCTATTCTCCGCCCTGGCTATTTTTCTAATTACATCCATTTGCGGGGCTCAGTCGCCTGTGTTTTATGGAATGACCCAGAATGGCGGAGATAGCAGCAAAGGCACCATTTTTAAGTATGATGCGACTGCGGGTACCGAAACAGTGCTGCATAGTTTTGGCGCAGGTACAGATGGCACCTATCCTACAGGTTCGCTTTTGCTGGCAAGCAATGGATTGCTTTACGGCCTCACCACTACCGGTGGCGCTAACAACCTGGGCACTATTTTTACTTATAATATTGGCACCGGCGCTTATGCAGACATACATGATTTTGGAAGTGGCACCGATGCACAAACTCCCCATGGCTCACTGATAGAGGCCGCCTTCGACGGCAAATTGTATGGCATGAGCGAAAGTGGCGGAGCAAATGGTGGCGGTACCATTTTTAGTTATAACCGTTATACCAATACCGAAGCAATTGTTTACACCCTGGGTACCATCCACGATGGCGAACAGCCTTATGGCTCGTTGTTGAATGTGCGGGATAGTTTGCTGTACGGCCTTACGTTGCGGGGTGGAGATGCCGGTGGCCCGGGTACTATTATTGATTACAACCTGGTAGAGCCATACACCGATACTGTGCTGTATAGTTTTGGCAGTAATGATACCGATAGCCAAAACCCTTATGGCTCGCTGATTCAGGCCGGCAATGGCTGGTTGTATGGTATGAGCCGTTATGGCGGAAACTATAACAAGGGCAGCATATTCGGATTTTATTATTCCGATAGCTTACTGACAGATACTTTCTTATACGCTTTTGGCAATGGCAACGATGCGCAAGCCCCTTATGGCTCGTTTCTGGATGGCGGCAGCGGTACGCTTTATGCTATGACGCAAAATGGCGGCGCCAATGGTTTGGGTACTATTTTCGGTTTTAATTATAACACCGAACAGGAGGTTGTGTTATACAGCTTTGCCGGTGGCAACGATGGCTCAATGCCCCAAGGCTCGCTTATAAAAGCCAGCAACGGCTTGCTTTATGGAATGACCCAGGCCGGAGGAACTAACAGCAAAGGTACCATCTTCAAATTCAGCCTTTCAGGCAATGCTGAAACCGCTTTATATAGCTTTGGCAGTGGCGCCGATGGCGCAACGCCATTTGCAGATTTGATTGAAGTAGATGGTATACCAACCGTAACAGCAGGCATTAGCCCAATAGCCTCATCAGAGGGTAAATTATCTCTATTCCCTAATCCAACCTCAGGCCGGTTTACTGTAAAATTAACGGGCGGGCAGAGTGATGTTCCGGTAGAGGTTTACGATGTGCTGGGTAATAAGGTTTATCAATCCGTTTTAAATAACACGCAAAATACCATCAACCTCAACAACCAGCCTGCAGGTATTTATTTTGTTTATTTAAACACTGCGGATGGGATTGTGACGGGGAAGGTGGTGGTGGAGAGGTAAGGTGGGCTACAATGCTGCGCATTACTTTGCTTGCATTTGTTTTCTTATTTTTGCTTTATAATAATACCTGATATGGAAGCAAGGATTACAGAAGCCAGAGTTTTAAGCGCCTATCACGTTCAGCTAAAGTTTGATGACGGCACTGAAGGGCAAAAAGACTTTTCTGACTTAGTTGGCAAAGGGGTATTTGCAGACTGGAAAAACTATGAGAACTTCCAAAAGGTTCAGATTACACACAAGGGTCGGGTGTTGGAATGGGAAGGCGAAAGGGATTTTTGCGCAGATAGTTTGTATTTGGCAATAACAGGTAAAACCGTTGCAGAATATGCCGCTGATTAGTAGCTTCTATGGCATATTAATATACATGTATTGGCAAGACCATTCACCACCGCATTTTCATGCGATTTACGGTGAGTTTGAGGCTCAAATTGACATTTCCACACTCAAAATAATCAATGGTTCGCTACCCAATACGGCATTGAAGTTAGTGAAAGAATGGGGCGAATTACATAGAGAAGAGTTAATGCTGGATTGGGAGAAAACCCAGAAAAACGCACAGCCTGATAAGATTGCTCCGTTAAAATAAGTGGGATAGAAGAAATCTATTCTTTCACCAACTTTGCAACACCCACATGTCCCTGGCTTCCTATAGCCCTCACAAAATACACCCCGTTTGCCAGTGAGCTGATATTAAAATTGAAAGATGAACCACTCTGATTGGTAAACAATGGAAGAACTTCTCTTCCCATCATATCAAAAACAGCGGCACTTAAATTTTCGCCGGTTTCAGCTAGTTGTAGGGTACATAAGCTAGTAGCGGGGTTTGGGTGAATACTTGTTGGGAGACTGATGACATTTTCGATGCCAACAGTTATATAAGCGCAAGTGTCATTTGAGTAATTTGGGTATAGCGTTTGGCCATTGGTGCTAAAGCAAAGCAAGTATGATGAAAACATATCACCAAATGCTGAAACCGGTCCGAACATGCTCCCAATTCCCTCAATCCAAGTACCCACACCACCATCAAGTCGAAAACTTGAGATATTGATTCTTCTGAAGTAGTTTTCGGTATTCGAATAATAATCAATTGAATTTACAACCATTGTATCAACATTAGGCAACTTATTTATTGTGTCTCCTACTTGCAAATCAAAATCATATAATAGATGCTCATTAGTCGAGTCGGGCATAAGAACATATACTTTATGTCCGACTGTATCTTGCCGTAAAAAGCCTGCATGTTGTGTTTGGCTTGTTATTGGAAGGCCTGGTCCGCCGGTTCCCGGACAATAATAACCGACAGAAACCGAGTTTGTATAAACCACTCTATATACTTTACTATTGATTAGAGTGTCCGTAGTAGTCCAATAGTAAGTCCACTCCTCAAATCCCGCATTATCACAATCCGATTGAATATAGGTTATCCACCTCGCATTATTCAACATCAGTGGTGTATAATGCCGTACAACAGTTGCTATAACCGTTCCCGTATCGCATAGGTTCGGTTGACTATCGTTACATATCACATACCAAGCCGTATCATTGCCAAAAGACCCAGAATCAGATCGGAAAGCCACTTGATTACAGTTCAGCAAAGTAAAAAATGCAGAGCCGTAAACTTTTGTAACGCAAAAACTATCCCCACTTGGGCTGCTATCGTTTGCAGTTACATTAACGGTATCGGCATAAGGCTGAATAACTGAAACTGAATCGTTTTGTGCAACGGGTGGCAAATGTGTTTGTCCCAGAGCAACTATGCTGCAAAGCATAAGTCCGGTAAGGTACAAAATGGACAATAGTTTTCTGCTGGCCTTCATAATAAGTACCAGCAATATAGATAAAAAACAGGATTAATAAAAATCAGTTGTTAAATTATCTCCAGATACCTTTTCAACTCCCAATCGGTAACCACTTTGGCAAATTGTT
>PMXD01000324.1 GCA_003165895.1 Bacteroidota bacterium
AGAAGGATTTAGGATGAGGAGGCTGTTCGCCACTTGACCCAAACCACCACATTGTTAAAGTCAGGCCTTTTTTAGTTTGGCCATGTAAAATCCATCAAACCCTGATTGGGCGGGGGATACCCGGTTTTCTGCAATCAGCTCAAACTGCCCCGTATTTCTTTTCAGAAAGTCCTGAATCTGCTTTTCGTTTTCGGAGGGTAAAATGCTGCAGGTGGAGTATACCAGCAGGCCGCCGGATTTAAGCATGGGGGCGTATTCATCTAATATTTGTGCCTGGGTTACCAGAAGTTCTGAAATAAATTTAGCGGTTAAACTCCATTTTGCATCGGGTTTGCGGCGTAAAACACCCAGGCCTGAGCAGGGCACGTCCACCAAAACCCTGTCGGCAAACGAGGTTAAGCGGGCCTGGAAGTTGCGGGTCAGCTTTTCGGTATACATGGTTTTTATGATGGTGCAGTAGGCACGTTTGGCCCTTAGTTCCAGTTCTTCCAGCTTTTTGGGGCTTACATCAACTGCGAGTATTTCGCCTTCGTTTTGCATCAGGGCGGCGAGGTGCAGGGTTTTACCACCGGCACCGGAGCAGCCGTCAATTACATTCATGCCCGGCTCAACTTCTAAAAACGGGGCTACCATTTGCGAGGATATATCCTGAATTTCGAACAGGCCATTTCGATATGCTTCGTAGTTTCTGAAATTTTTACGGGCTTCTATAATCAGCGCATCAGGCGCCAGTTCGGTTTCTGAAAAAGGAATGGCTTCGGCTGTAAACAATTTTTTAATAGCCGCTACATCGGTTTTAAGTGTGTTTACCCGGATGCTGAATTTGGCGGGGGTATTCAGCGCAGTAATTTCAGGTTCCCATGCGGGGCCTAATTCTTTTTCGCCCAGTTCATCCAGCCAGTCGGGTATTGATTCTCTTATCTTTCTTATCTGTTTGGCTTCCTCGTTGCGGGTCAATATGTCTTCCGGTTTCAATTCTGCAAATTCGGGCCATTCGGGTAGTGTTATGCCTTCCAGTATCAACTTTGAGCCTAATGCCCGCCAGATAGCCGACTCACCCCATATATCCTCATTGCATACATATTCATACAACCTTTTATATCTTACTATTCCATAAATATTTTCAGCAATAAAATTCCTATCGCGTTTGCCCCAACTGGCGTTTGATTGCAGAAGTTTTGAAACCGTTGTATCGGCCTGCTGGTGCTCTAATAAGATTTGCTTTAAGCCATTAACTACAGCAGCTGCTAAAACACGGTGAATTTTCATGCTGCAATAATAAGGGAACAGAAGTTAGAAGCAAGAAGTGAGATTTTGGGTTGGTTTTTAACAGCCGGTTCATACAAGATTGCCAAGGATAATGAAAATCTTCCTAGCCGAGTCTCCCTTTANNTGCTTAGCTTGACGCACATGCCCTTTATGGCTTTGCGTAATGGGGACTCGGCGTGTATGCGGTCTATCCACACGCCGAGTCCCCAACCTTCGGAAGGGAGACTCGGCTGAGAAGGTCTTTAATTCTAACATCTTGCTTCTAAAATCTATTTACTCACAATCACCTTCCCGGTATAAGTTTTCCCCGCATCTGTAACCCGCACCACATAAAATCCGCTGCTTAAATCACTGCTGTTTACTTCAATTTTACCACCGGTAAGTGCGGTGGCAGGGTAAAGTTGCCGGCCCAGCAAATCAAATACTTCTGTTTTGGGGTTTACAAAAGTGCTGTTATCAAAAGTGCATATAAAATAGTCTTTTGCTGGGTTAGGGAATATAATCAGCTGGGTTTTGGGTTGCGGGATGTTATTTGTGCTTAGCACAGTGCTGAGGTCCCATAAACTATCGGAGTACATCATAATGCCACCGGTGGCAGTGCCCATCAGGTACTCGTTCAGGCCATCGCCGTTAATGTCGGCTATTGAAATGGTGGCGTTTTCGCCTACGCTTTGGCCCAGGTAGTTGGAGTCTATTAATGCAAAGGTATCGGCGGGGTTGCGGAGTTGGGCAGGGTCAATGTTGTACTCATAAACCGTTCCGCTTTGCGAGCCTACCAGTAGTTTCAGCGTGCCGGTATTATCTTTATAAATATAAGGTGCGCTATAGCCATAAGCCTGTCCGTAAGGGGTAACGTTTATATTGCCAAAATTGGTGGTTACCGAGTCGGGGCTGAACTGCGGGTTTGTTTTGGTGCCAAAGTTCCAGTAATACGAAAGGCTTCCGTCTGAACACCCGATTAACAGGTCGGGCAGCGAATCGCCGTTTAAATCATATATAAAAGGTGCAGCAAACAAATTAACATTGATATTAAAGTATTGAGCGGCAGTCATAGAAGGGAAGGAGGAAACCGTTGTGCCTTCGTTTTGGAAATAGTACAAGTTGCCATAAGCGTCGCCTACAATCATATCAGGCTTGCCATCTCCATTCATATCACCGAACGCCTGGCTGAGGCCTATTAACCCGTACCTGCTAAAGCTGTCGAGGTTGGTAGTAATCTCAGTGTATTGGGGTTGTGTGGCAGTTCCGGTATTTTGATAATAGGCCAGTGTAGCCATATACATCGGGTTAAGGAACGAATCAAAATAGCCATAGGTGCCTACCACAATATCCATCAGCCCGTCGCCATTAAAATCATAAAATACAGGTTTTGAGTTGGTGCCAAAATCGAGCATGTGATGCACCAGGAACGAATCGTTCTGGTATTCGTACCAACAGGTAGTATCTCCCGTATTTTTGTAAAGCTCCACGTTCTTAACATTCCGCGATGGATAGGTGGCGCCGTCATAAGCCGGGTATCCATTAGGTGACATTAAAATATCCTCCAGCGTATCGCTGCTTATATGTATTCCGTAAGCTGCCGGGTAAGATGCCATTAGCATAGAATGGCCACAACGCGGAAATATAGAATCCCACTCGTAAATCTGCCCGTTAGGGTCATCCTGGCCATTATTGCGCAAAAAAAACAGGTCGTTATAGCCCACGTTTCCATTAAGTATATCAATAGTATTGTAGACGGGGTCGTGGAGGGTGTAAATGCTGTTACCTGTATGGCGGGCATTATTACTGCCACCGGTGGGCCCGGTAATTCCGCTTCCATACTGGCAATCAGCGGCGGTATCTATGTTCAGTGTCATAGAATTGCTCTGTAAGTTCTGTTCTACTTTCCCCCAGCAGGTGGTTACCAATGCAAACTTCAGCGAATCGTAGGCGTAGGCAGGGTTTCCTGCATTTTCAACGGTCTGGTTTTCATAATATGAAATGGCCGAGCCGTCTTCATCGTAAGTGAGCACATCCAGGTCGCCATCACCGTTTACATCAACAAATGCCGGCATATCGTTAATAACCGTAAAAAGGTTAGTGCTAAATGTGTGATTTTCAAATTTCAGATAATCTGAAACTACATCAAAATGCAAAAGGCCATTAACCAGGCTGCCTTTATAAACCCTGGTTCCCAGGCCGGTATGGGTGAAAATATCAGGTATGCCGTCGTTATTGTAATCGCGGAGTACCGCCCAGTTATTCATACCGGCGGGGAACAGGCTTTCGTACTGCGGGGCATAGGTAAACATAGTATCGGTGCTGCCTCCGTTGCCAAGGTAGGTGTAAACCTTGTTGCCTGCCCGGTCAAATACAAACAGGTCGGGTATGCCATCCTGGTTCAGGTCGCAGGTCGAAAACTGGGGCGAGTCAAAGCCACCCAGCCAGGGGTCGCGCATTTGTATCCCATTTCTAAATACCAGGATACTGATAACCCGGTATTTAGGTGACTGGGCCGTAATATTCAGGCTTACGAGAAATAGAAGAGTTAATGCAGCTAAATGGTAATTGTAGTTATGAAGTATGCGTGTTACGGATGTTGGCAGGAAACTGGTTTTACCCATTTTTCGCATAGCGAAAAATGCCGATGTCCCCCTCCGGAGGGGGCGTAGGGGGAGGAGAGAATTTTTGAGAAAGGTAAAGAGATATGATATAGGCAAAAACTCAACCGAGCTTGTATTTATGTCTATGAAGTGAAAATGGTTCCAAATCCTGAAGGGCTCACCTCCCCCTACGCCCCCTCCAGAGCAGGGTTGTTTCATTCTCTGAGGTTTCACTTTCAGGCGGCTCCTACGGAGCGCAACAATGTTTTCGTTTATTGCTACAAACAGCCGGCTGCTCTGCAGCGTTTTTGAAAAGCCATTGAATAAAGAGTATTTACGTTCCGTAGGAACCGTCTGTTTGTAGAAATATGCTGTAAAAAGCTGTTGCGCTCCATAGGAGCCGCCTTTTTTAGACTGTCTTGTAAGAATGAAACAGCCCTGCCCTCCAGAGGGGGACAGGCTTCTTTTTTCATCGCTTCGCTTGAAAAAAGAAGTTGGGAAAGGCACTTTTCCCAAAGTAAGGAATTTACCCGAAAACCATTTATTCAATAAAAGCATCATTTCAAATACATACTTCATAAAATCAGATTATTAAAACCGGCATTATTGTTCAATGATAACCTTTGCCGTATATGTTTTACCCTCATCCATTATTCTTACCATGTAAAAACCAATACTTAATGAAGATGTTGTTACAGTTACCTTATTATTGGCAAAGATAGTCTCTGTGTTCATCTTTTCACCAAGTATATTATAAACTTCTGTTTTAGGATTAACGAAGGGTTGGTTTTCTGAAGCGCAGACAAAGTAGCCTTTAGCTGGGTTAGGGAATACGCGCATCCCGTTTTGGTTAAGTGGCAAATCAGCAACCCCAAGCACCGTACCCGGGTCCCAGTCGGAGTCGGAATACATCAGCAGCCCACCTCTGGCGTTACCCACCAGGTATTCTAAATAGCCATCGTTGTTGATATCTGCTATTGAAATGCTGGACATGGCCCCAACTCCTTGCCCTATAAAGTTTGAGTCAATTAAAGTAAAGCTTCCACCGCGAAGTTGTGTTGAGTCTACCAGGTATTTGTAAATATATCCGCTTTCGGAACCCACATACAGAAATAACCCGCCGGAAGAGGCTCTCTGAATGTAAGGCCGGCTATAACCAAAACTGGCGCCGTTTTTTGTAACATTTACATTGCCAAAATTACTGATGGATGAATCCTGGCTAAATTGGGCATTGGCCCTGGTGCCGAAGTTCCAGAAGTATGTAAGTTGCCCGGTTTGGTCGCCAACTACAATATCGTTCAGCGAATCGTTATTAAGAGGATAAAGAAAGGGGGCAGCGTTGAGGCCCACCTGTATGCCTTCGTATTGTGCCGAAGTCATAGAGGGAAAGGATGAACCCGTACTGGCTGCGTTTTGAAAATAATATAAATAGCCATACGAGTCGCCGATAAGCAGGTCGTTGTGGACATCGCCATTTAAATCGCCAAAGGTTGGATCAACAGACACCAGGTTGTATTGGCTGAAATTGTTGTAATCAACAGTTTGCCGGGTAAACACCGGGTGAGTGGCTGTGCCGGTATTCAGGTAAACGCCAAGGGTTGAAGAGTAGCTGGGGCCATTTAAAAAATAGCCCAGGTTACCCACCACAATATCGAGCAATCCATCGCCGTTAAAATCATAAAACAGCGCCTTTGAATTAGAACCGAAATCAAGTGCATGATGCACCAAAAACGAATCGGTTTGATAATTGTACCAGCAACTGGTATCGCCGGTGTTTTGATAGTACATTACATTTTTGGTATTACGCCCGGCCCCGCCGCCATTGACGTACGAACCGGGGATGTTGGGCGACAATAATATATCCTGTAATCCATCGTGGTTTACATCAATGCCAAAGGCTGCGGGGTAAGTTGCCATCAGCATAGGCACATTACAGGTTGGGAAAATTGAGTCCCATTCGCAAACATTGGCATATGAAGAGTCGCCGCAATTTCTCAATAAAAGCAGGTTGTCGTACCCTATGTTGCCGTTTAGCAGGTCCACGTCATTGTAAACAGGGTCAATAATACTATAAAGGCTGTTACCGGAGTGACGCGGATCGGGCGGTTGATTTCCCCCTCCGGGGCCGCCTTTACAACTTTGCTGCAGCGTCATGGAATTACTGAGCAGGTTCTGCGCTACACTGCCCCAGCACGAAGTAACCAGCGAATATTGAAATGAATCAATATTAAATGCCGGGTTACCCGGATTTAGCCCTGTTTGGTTTTCGTAATACCCGATGGTAGATCCGAATGTGTTATACGAAAGAATGTCTATGTATCCATCCCTGTTTACATCCGTAATTACCGGCACATCGTTCACGTTCGAAAAAACGCCGGTAGTGAAGCCCTGGTCGGTATATTGTATTAAGGGGCAAACCAGGTCGTAATGCAAATAACCGTTTTGCATGCTTCCTTTAAACACGCGGATGCCCGAACTTGTACTAACAAGCGAATGGGTGAAAATATCTGGTATTCCATCGTGGTTATAGTCTATCAGCAATGCCCATTCAACCAGGTCAGAAGGGAACAGGGCCTCGTATTGAGGTGCATAGGTATACATGGTATCGCTGCCATCGCCGTTGCTTAAAAAGGTAAGTACTTTGTTGCCAACCTTATCAAACACAAAAAGGTCTTTGATACCATCATTATTCAAATCTACTTCTGAGAATTCGGGCGAATCCATACCACCGGTCCATGGCATGCGCAGGGTTTGCCCGTACTGCTGGGCGGGAACGCTTAAAACCCGGTATTTGGTTTGTGCCGGCACCAGGCAATAAAACAGCGAAATAAACAGTAGGAGTAAACAATATTTCATTATCCGAAAATGGCGATTTTATTCTGTTATATGGCTATCGGCTAAACTCAATTTTAAAGGTTTGTAACTACTCACCCTCAAAT
>PMXD01000190.1 GCA_003165895.1 Bacteroidota bacterium
TTTCCATAAATTTTCTGGTAGCCGCAGGCATAGAGTTGCCTTTACCTTCGCTGCTGTTTAATTTTGAAACCATATCCGCAGGCGCTTCATCTCCTCCGTCTTCTCCCGGTTTTCTTTGTATTGAAAGGTCTGTGTAGCCGGTAGCCGGTTTGCTTATTGTATCTTTTTCGGTCATTCGCATCACCTTTTCGGCCATGCTGTCGGCTTCCTGCTCGTAACTATCGCCAGGGGTATTTATTTTCAGCTTGGGCAATGCAAAACTCCCTTTCGGCTGTCGGTCTCCTTGCGCAGTTGAGTTCTTCAATGTATAAGATCCCATGTTATTTAAAATATTTTATCAGGTGTGATAATTACAAACAACCAGCACCCTGGCTATGGTTGGTTCCTATATGATTAACGATCTCTTTAGACCAGATGTTTTAAAAGTTTCCATAATTTAAAAGTACTAAATAGGGTAGAGATAAACCTAACTATTTTTGATTTTTTGCAAAAATCCGTATAAGTACGTATAAAAAATGCGTATAAGTACGTATTACAAATGCGTATAAGTACGTATTTCTATTCTCGCGCATAACACTTAATTTTAGCGCCCTATCTTTGACGGAAGCTGAGTAAAGGACAGATTATCGGAGGATGCCTCAGATAGCCGCAAAGGCGAATCGCCCAATTTACAAGGACCCGGAAGAGACGCCCAATTGGATAACTGACTGAATGAAGGCTTGTATTACATTTAAAATATATATTATGGAATTGGAAGTAAGGAAACCTAATGGGTACGAAACAAGCGATACCAGTTATAGTAATCTTTTGCATGAGTTGACTCTTGAGATAAGAAAACGCCTGTCCCGCGTTACCGACCTTGCTGTTTCGTGGGATACCAGCCTGACTGAAACGCTTGAATTAGATACAGATATGGAATGTTATTTTACGGATTTTTGTGCTTTAAATGATTTGAACAGAATAGAACTACTTACGCTGGCTGCTGTCCTTGTCTCATATACGCATCCCACTTTTTATTTTTCTCTTTTTAATGCAATATCTAAAAAGCCGAATAATGTATTCGGCGGTTATAATGATTTAGACACCGGTGTAGTGTACCCAACAATCCAAACATTGGAATTTATTTTGTACAATTCAAGTAATGGTGGAAGAAGAAGCGTTTTACTGAAAAGTAAACTTTTTAAGCGCGGGATAATTATATCAAAACCTTTACCCAATGTGTTTATTCCAAACAACCCGGTTAATTATGTCGTTTCTATAAGCGATGAACACCTTTCGTACTTTTTTAGCGGAACTTATTCCGAGCCTGAATTCTCGCAAACTTTTCCGGCTAAAAAAATAAATGCCAAGCTTAACTGGAGTGACCTTGTTGTTGACTCTACCACCATGCAACAAATAGAGGAACTGATAAGTTGGCAGCAATACCAGACCAAGGTACTGGGAGACTGGGAACTGGACCGGATTATAAAACCGGGTTACCGTGCCTTATTCCACGGCCCGCCTGGTACCGGTAAAACCCTTACAGCCAGCCTCATCGGTAATGAGCTGCGAATGGATGTGTACCAAATAGATCTTTCAATGGTGGTATCGAAATACATAGGAGAGACAGAAAAAAATCTTTCAGCCCTTTTTGATAGAGCTAAAAATAAGAATTGGATATTGTTTTTTGATGAAGCGGATGCATTATTTGGTAAGCGCAGCGACGTAAAAGATTCACACGACCGATATGCCAACCAGCAAGTTTCATATTTGTTGCAGCGCGTTGAAGATTACAGCGGTATAGTAATTTTAGCCACTAACTTAAAAGGGAATATAGATAAAGCGTTTTCACGTCGTTTTCAAAATATTATAAAATTCAACATGCCCGACTCAGTGCAGCGCGAAAAATTGTGGAGAAACTCTTTTTCATCGCGCACTGTATTTGAGCATGAACTTGTGATTCCCGATCTGGCTAAATCCTATGAATTATCCGGTGGGTCTATCATAAATGTAGTGCAATATGCCTCGCTTAAGGCCGCTGAAAGGGGCAACAATGTTATTTTATATAACGATGTTAAAACGGCCATTTTACGGGAAATGCACAAGGATGGAAGAACGCCTTCGTAAATTCGGGTAATGTGCCGGGCCGGTTTATCCTCAAAATATCATAATGATGTTGGTATGCCGCTTGGTTGTGCTATTGTGGTGGCCTCCATCAAAGCTTCAAGGCAACAGAATTTTAATGTGAAAGAGTTATCGGCAGGCGTATATGTGGTGCGTATCAACCAGCAGGAGAATCTTCAGAGCCTCAAGTTTACGCTTCTGAGGTAGGTTTTGTTGATCCCATTAGCTAAGGAGTTACCGGCTGCGGGGCAGGGCTGTTTCATTCTCTGNNGCTCCTACGGAGCGCAACAATGTTTTCGTTTATTGCTACAAACAGCCGGCTCCTCTGGAGCGTTTTTGAAAGGCTATTGAATAAAGAGTATTTACGTTCCGTAGGAACCGTCTGTTTGTAGAAATACGATGTAAAAAGCTGTTGCGCTCCGGAGGAGCCGCCTTTTTTAGACTGTCTTGTAAGAATGAAACAGCCCTGGGCTGCGGGGGGGGTGCTTTTTTTGTAACTTATTAAAACTTTTTTGTTGGTTATTAAAAGTTATTTGTGAATTGTAGCCCCGACCAGAATCGAACTGGTATCAAAAGTTTAGGAAACTTCTATTCTATCCGTTGAACTACGGGACCAAATAAATATGAAGCGCGAAAATATAAAATCCTGTGGTTTAAAACAGAGCCGAAAAAGCCAAAGGCATATCAGTTATACCCTGGCACGTAACAATTGCCGCTGGTTTACTGCCCCTGATAGGCAAATGTTACAAAAATCAATGCAATCAGCCTTTGGGCGCAGCCTTTGCCGGATCCTTTTTCAAAGTCTTTTTACCAATAAAGAAAGTTACACCGGCATTAAACCCTAAACTGCTGCCGGGAACAACCGGCCTTACATCCTGCTTAGGCTGGTTAGAATTGTAGGCAGAATTGTATTGAGCATTATTTGAGGTAGAAGTTAACTGGTCAACATAGTTAAACTGGTCGCGGTATGCTCCTCTTAACGGAACATCGTTTACTACGTGCGTTGTGCCCGCACTATCTATAGTGGCATTCCATTTAGTAATGGAGGACGACTTACCCCTGATATTTATGTATTGTGCATTTACCTCCACAAATATATTCATAAATGGTACAGGCCGGTAAGCAACCCCTATTACACCAGTAAGGCCCAGGGAAACCGTTGCCTTTGTTACCATAGTAACATCAGTACGTTGGCCAAGCCAGCCAAAATTGTTAATGTTCAAATCATTAGGTTGCGTAATAGTTACATTGTCAATTAGTTGTCCGGCCACAGGTAAGGAAATGCCAATGCGGGTATAAGGATAGACTTTCCATCCCATTTTTTCCCCTGTAATTACTATGGAAGGGGCAACACCAACGGCCCACGAATGACTATTGATGTTTGCCGTCAAATAACCGCTAAGTGGTTGAGGCAAAGCCACCACTTGTTCGCAAGAGATGTCGCTACTATGGGCGTATCCTACCGCCACATCAATACCAATAAATCTGTTAAACATATACCCCAGGCCAAGATTTACATTTCCGCCGGTGCCGTATGACCCATGCGTAGCTTTATAAGTATGCAGCGAATCATTAATATTTGCCATAGGAACTAACTCATCAATAAGAGGTGTTGCCGGGTCTATGCCTGGTCCCAATACACTTTCGGTATTTTGAATACCGGGGCCCGAATAACCGCCAGCTACCCTAATGGTAAATTGAGCGTGAAGGGTTGTAAAAAAAGCCATCATGCAGGCAGCAAGTAAAAGTCTGTTCTTAGTCATAATATTTGGTTTGTTACTACAAGGTTAATATTTTTTCGTTGTAACGAAAATTCTAACATGGGTTAATTATAAGCAAGATGTAATAAAATCAAAGAAGGCAACCCTGACCCTGCCTAAAACAGCAACCGCATCAAAAAAACAGAATCTTCTGATGCGGTTGCTGTATTGTTTATTAAAGCAAAATACTTATTCTAAAACAACACGCTTAACCAGCGGAACCATGTTGCTGCCAACTTCCAGTTTAACAAAATAAACTCCTTTACTTAAATCAGTGGTATTAATCTGGTATACAAGATTATTTAAATTGCCAATAAACCTTACCTGCCTGCCTGTTTCATCGCAGATAGTAATACTTGTTACCGCCACTGAAGAACGCAGATTAACCTGGTCAGTAGCCGGATTGGGATATAAATTAACTTTAGCACCTGAAGTAACATTGTTAATGCCGGTTGTTGGTACACAAATGGAATCAGGAGTTACAAAATGGGCAGACAAAAACATATCAAGTGCCGAATCAACAGCGTAAAACATGCTTGCAGATGTATCCCAAGGCACATGTGGCGCACCTGGAAACAGAAGGCTTGATTCATTGATGCCGGCGGAAGTATAATAAGGCTGTAAAGAGCCTAAACCACATAACCTAACCATAATTGCACCACCTTCAGCGTTGGCGCAGTAATATGGAACAACATCATCTGCGGTTCCCTGGGCATTGAAGGACGGAACATCACCCGGGGTAACCCATGCGGCGTTATTCAAACCACCCGCACAGCTTATTACTCCAGCCACCTTTGAAGTGTACCCGGCATTGCCGCTATTTCCTTCCAGCCCACCATTAGCATTAATGATAGCCTGAAGATAAGGCGGAACCTGGCCTACACTATCAATATAGCCATAATGCATAGCCAAAACAGCTCCCGCTGAATTGCCCCCGATAAACATTTTATTGGTATCAATTCTGTAGATGTTATTAGTAGCAGCATCTTTAGAGAAATATCTGACGGCGGCTTTGCCATCGCTTAAAGCCTGGATAACTTCAGTAATAACGTTGGTAGAATCGGCAAAGTCTATCAGGCTTTGAATTAACCTATAGTTGATCGAAGCCACCACATAACCACGTGCGGCAAAATTATTGCAAAGACGAACTACCGTTGGATCGGAAGATTTATTCCCGGTAATAAAAGTGCCTTCATGAGCCAAAACTATTAATGGCCGTTTGCTGGTGGTATCACCAACCGGCTGGTAGATATCCATCGTTGAATCATAAGCGGAATAAGTTACAGTAGTTGTATCTACTGTAAATATCTTGTCAACATAATGCAGGCCACACTGCGCATTTGTATGCCCGGAAAAGAACAATCCGGCACATAAAATTATAAGAGAGTAAATTTTTGTTTTCATTTAAAATGAATTTATTGTTTAGTAATTGTTTAGCGAATGTAAATTTTTCTAACGGATGATACTACCGTTTTTAGTTAATTCTTTTGGTAAAACAAAATGCAGCACGCCCATTTCATCTTCGGCCAGTAATATCATGCCCTTTGATTCAATGCCCCTTATTTTTCGCGGGGCCAGGTTTGCTACTACCGATACCTGCTGGCCTATAATATCCTCAGGCTTAAAAAACTCTGCTATACCCGATACGACTGTTCTTATCTCAAAGCCCAAATCCACTGTCAGTTTTAGCAACTTATCTGCCTTCTGCACTTTTTCGGCGGTTAAAACAGTGCCCACCCGCAAATCAAGCTTAGCAAATTCATCAAAAGTAATTTCTGGTTTTTCAGGTTCCGTTTCGCGGAACTCAGGTTCCGTTTTAACCGGGGCGGCATCAACCTTATTTTCAACTTTCAAAGGCTCAGGGCTTTTCGCCCCATGCAGTTTTTCTATTTGTTTTTGGATGGTTTCGTCCTCAACTTTCTGATACAACAACTCCGCTTTGCCTAACAAATGCCCCATCGGTAGCAAATCCTGCCTGCCTATATCAGCCCATGAAAAATTTTTGGCATCCATGTTTAACATGCCAAATAGTTTCTTTGAAGTAAATGGCAAAAATGGCTCGCATACAATAGACAGGCCGGCAATTATTTGTAAGCTATCATACAAAACAGCCCCTGTTGCTTCCGGATTTTCTTTGAAGGTTTTCCATGGTTCTTTGTCAGTCAGTAATTTATTGCCATAACGCGCAATATTCATTACTTCGGTAAGCGCCTCCCTGAATTTGAAATTTTCAAGTGCTTCCGAAATTTTATCGCGCTGGGCGGTAACAAATATCTTTACTTCCGCATTTTCAACAGCTTTAGGCACTTTACCCTCAAAATACTTTTCAGTAAGCACCATTACCCGGTTAACAAAATTGCCCAGTATGGCTACCAATTCGCTGTTTACCCTGGTCTGATAATCCTTCCATGTAAATTCAGAATCTTTTGTCTCAGGGGCAATGGAACATAGTACGTACCGCAACTCATCTACTTTATCCGGAAAGTCCTGCAGGTATTCGTGCATTTCAACACTCCATTTGCGGCTGGTGCTCATTTTGTGGCCTTCCAGGTTCAAAAACTCATTGGCGGGCACGTTATCAGGTACAATATAATCGCCGTGCATGTGCAACATCACCGGGAAAATAATACAGTGAAATACGATATTATCCTTGCCAACGAAATGCACCAGGCGGGTATCAGAGTCCTTCCAGTATAACTCCCATGTTTTGTTATTATCAAGCGCCCATTGTTTGGTGGCTGAAATGTACCCTATAGGCGCATCAAACCAAACATATAACACTTTCCCTTCGGCATCGGGCAGTGGCACCTTAATACCCCATTCCCCATCGCGGGTCATGGCACGGGGTTGCAGGCCGCCTTCTATCCAGCTTTTACACTGACCATAAACATTCACTTTCCAATCTTTGGCATGGTCGCGCAGCAGCCAGGTTCTTAGCCAGGGCTCATACTCGTTCAAAGGCAAATACCAATGTTTGGTTGGCCGAAGCACAGGCGCCAAACCGCTAAGTGTGGAGCGGGGACTAATCAGGTCTGAAGGTGAAAGAGATTTACCGCAATGTTCGCACTGGTCGCCATAGGCGTGTTCATAGCCGCAGTTAGGGCATGTGCCGGTAATATATCTGTCAGCTAAAAAAACCTTCTTTTCATCATCAAAATACTGGTCGGTGGTAATTTCTTTAAACAGTCCTTTTTTATAAAAGTCCAGAAAGAATTCCTGTGCTGTTTCGTGGTGCAGTTGCGAGCTGGTACGGTGGTATATATCAAATGAAATACCCAACTTCTCAAAACTGTCCTTTATTAAAACATGGTATTTATCAATAATAGCCTGTGGGGTAGTATTTTCCTGCATGGCTTGCATAGTAATAGCTGTACCATGCTCATCGCTGCCGCAAACAAACAGCACATCGCGTTTTTTGAGGCGCAGGTAACGCACGTAAATATCAGCAGGCAGGTAAGCCCCCGCCAGGTGGCCTATATGTTTAGGCCCGTTAGCATAAGGCAAGGCTGCAGTAATGGTATATCTTTTCCAATGTTTCATGTTGAGCAAATATAAAATCCTTGTGGACGAAAGCTTAATTTGTTTGGCCCGAAAAGCATTTTACTCCATAGCCTGAATTATTTTAACCCCTGGGATTAAACCACCGCTTTCAATACTTAACAAATACAATTTCCGGGATTTGGTAAAAATACCAAATCAAATTTTAACAAAATAACAGTTCGGCGTTGGCGGTTTTTAAGTGAAAACCACCTTAAACCCGGTTTTTTAGTATGACGGGGCAATAAACCCAAATTGCTTTCAAATAAATATTAAAAGCCCGAAACCTTATTGCGAAACGGCTTGTTCCCGTTGATATGAAACCAAAAAGGAAACTCAAAGTTGTAGAAGTAAAATTAGGCCGGGAGAAGGCCGTAGGTATTGCTGATTATGAAAATTATAATATCCTGGTTGACCCGAGGCAAAAACCCTATGCTTATTTTAATACCATGATTCATGAATTGATACACCACATGTCGCCCAGCTGGGACGAAACACGGGTAATCTGGTGGGCGAACCGGATATCCCGGTTTCTTTGGACCCATAATTACAGGCAGGTAAAACAATGATTATCAATGCCTGAAAAATAAATTAATACGCTGGCCGGAATCCCGTGTCACCGCCGGTTTCGCGGTACGGGGCATTGCAATATTTAACAAGAAAAAATTGACTTAAAAGTAGATTCCATTAAACCCGCACACTATATTTGTCATACTCCCATTGGCACGTTGTGCCAGGTATTTTGCCTAAAACATATCAATAATTAATTATTTTATGGAACAAGGTCAGAAAACCAATACCACTGTAGAAGTCCTTGCAAAAGCTATAAGGAGGAGATCTGTAGTTTCTTTTACCTACCGGGGTAATGAGCAATTGGTGGTTGAGCCTATTGTACTGGGCGTATATAAAGAAACCAAAAAAATAATGTTGCGGTGCTACAAAAGTTTTCCGCCAGGCATTTCTGACTCGAAGGAAAACTGGTACCTGTGCGACCTGGATGAAATTTCAAATCTGAAAATAACTCCCATGAGAACCAAGAGTTACAGAAAAGGTGCAAAAACCATTGAGGGTGATATGTCTGAAATTATAGAAACTTCATCAGACTACGTAAAGGCTTAATGTCCACCTCATTTTCATGGGTGCTGTACTATAATACTTAATCAACTAATTTTACGGTTTCGCTAATTATTGGAAAAGTATTTTATTTCAGGCCGGTATGCAGTTCATTCGTCAAATTTTAAGCTATAAAGTCCGCGTTTTGTATGGCCTGGCAGTACTGCCTGCATTGCTATTCCTGAGTAGCTGCAACCAAAAGCCTGAAAACAACAGCACCGTTAACCAAACTACAGAGGGGCAAAAAAAAGAGCAGGAAGTATGGACTGCGCCCGACAGCGGAAACCTCGGGAACTCAGATGCTGACCAATTAATAAAATACGGAAAAAAATTAATAGAAAACACCTGCTTTTACCTGGGCCCTAAAGGCACTGTTGCGCACCTATCAAACGGAATGAATTGCCAGAACTGCCACCTTGCAGCGGGAACCAAGCCTTTCGGAAACAACTATAGTGCTGTGGCGGCTAACTATCCCAAATTTCGTGACCGGTCCGGTTCAATGGAAACTATTTATAAAAGAGTGAACGATTGTGTTGAACGTAGCCTGGATGGACAGGCGCTTGATACCACCAGCCTCGAAATGCAGGCCATTAAGGCTTATATAACCTGGCTGGGCAAAGATGTGCCTAAAGGAACCAAACCCAACGGCAGCGGGCTTACAGAACTTGCTTATCCCGACCAGGCCGCAGACCCCGAAAAAGGGAAAACCGTATATGTGGCCAGGTGTACCGTATGCCATGGAGCTAACGGTGAAGGGAAATTAAATACAGACAATATCACCTATCAATATCCGCCGCTTTGGGGGTCCCACAGTTATACTATGGCGGCAGGTTTATTCAGGTTATCGCGTCTGGCAGGTTACGTAAAATCTAATATGCCTTTTGGTGCAGATTATATCAGCCCTCAACTCAGTGATGAAGAGGCCTGGGATGTGGCGGCATTTGTAAACTCGCAACCAAGGCCGGTAAAAGATATTTCAAAAGACTGGCCCAAAATTTCAACCAAACCGGCTGACCATCCGTTTGGGCCTTATGCCGATAGCTTTAGCGGGCATCAGCATAAATACGGACCGTTTTTACCTATCATAGCTTTCAAAAAAGAGCATCAGAATAAATAAAGAAATTATGTCCTTTCGTAATAAACATTCCAATACATGCAGCTGTAATAGTTGTGAAGACATGGTAAGGGCCGCCGGCCAATCGCGTAAAGATTTTATTAAAACCCTGGGGGCGGCTACTGTAGGCATGGGCCTGATACCGGTTGCTACCTATGGTATGGAAGAAAAAGGAAAGGCTGAAGAAATGGCAGCCACCCAAGCCGTTAAAAGTGGTAAAGCACAACGCGTTACTTTGTTTCATACTGCAGATATACATGGCCAGGTAACTGTGCATGATGAATTTTTTTGGGAAGAAGGGAAATCCGTTTTTAAAAAGCGCGGCGGTTTTGCTCATCTTAAAACAATGGTGAATGAACTGCGTAAACAAAATCCCAACACCCTGTTAGTGGATGGGGGCGATTGTTTCCAGGGCAGCGCCATTGCGGCATTATCAGAGGGACAGGTTATGATACCCCTGATGAATAATATCAACTATGATTTGGTATTGCCCGGCAATTGGGAGGTTGTATACGGCAAAAAAATGCTGATAAAAGATATGGGGGCTTACCATGCCCCTAAGGTTTGTGCCAATATGTTTCACGAAGAAACCGGTGAGCTAATTTTTCCGCCCTACCAAACTTTTTATCTGGGTGGACTTAAAATTGGCTTTTTAGGATATAATGATCCGCTAACACCTATCAGGCAATCGCCGGCTTATAGTTATGGTATCAAATTTAGTCAGCCGGAAAAGAACATTGCCAAATACATAAAGATATTGCGCGAACAGGAGGAGTGCGATTTGGTAATTGCATTAACACACATGGGGCTAGCCCAACAGCTTAACCTCGCTAACCAGCCATTTGTTGGGGGCGTGGATTATGTATTTGGTGCAGATACTCATGAACGCATCAGGCAGCCACTAAAAGGTAAATACAGCCAGGTTACCGAGCCGGGTTCGTTTGCATCATTTATTGCCAGGCTGGATATAATTGTTGAAGACGGAAAGATAAAAGATGAAGCTTATGAACTAATGGAAGTTGACCCTGAGAAGTACAAAGCAGACGAAGAGATGGTGCAACTGCTGGAAAAAACGCATGAGCCCTATAACAAAGAAATAAAGCGGGTGATTGGCAAAACCACTACTCCCCTGCTTCGCTATTTTGTAATTGAAACCCCCATGGACAACCTGATTACAGATGCCGTGATGTGGAAGGCCAAACCGGATATTGCTTTATCAAACGGTTTCAGGTTTTGCCCGCCGTTGGTTCCAGATGAAAAGACCGGAAGCGCTGATATTACGGTTGAATATTTATGGAGTATGCTGCCGGTAAACTCAGATGTAAAAATGGCGGAGGTAACCGGTAAGCAGTTATGCGACTGGCTGGAGAAGGAAATGGAAAATGTGTTTGCCAAAGACGCCACCAAACGCTTTGGAGGTTGGCTTATCCGGTTTAAAGGCATGACCATGAATTTCACCATTGCAGCAGAACCGGGTAAACGTTTGAATAAGCTAATGATAAACGGCACACCGGTTGACCTTACCAAAACCTATAGCATAGTTGCCTGCGAACGCGAAGGCGACCCGGATAGTGTTTTATGCCGGATTAAAGACGTTACTAACACCCGTAAGCTCGGATACAAACTGCATGATGTAATGGAAGAATACCTGGCCACTCATTCACCGGTTTCGCCTAAAATTGAAGGGAGAGCGGTGGCTACTGATGCGCCTTCTACTTTGCTGACGCAGGTGGAGGGGGTTAATTATCAGTTTAGGTAAGGTTTTAGTTCAATTTAGTAGTCGCAATAAAATCGAAGTGACCATTTTGTCTAAAAGTGTAATTAAGCGAAAACACTATCAGAAAGTGACCCATTTTTTTAATTAGCCCTTGTTGAGATTAAAGGTGTTGGATGATTTTCCAAAGCAATTACAACCTTTTCATAGGTAGGCAAATAAAGTCCCTGATGATAATGTTTTACTATTTCACGATACCGTAAAACCAAGTCGGGGTAGTCTTTTTTACCTAACACCCTGGCTAGAATAATGGTATCGCAATACCAATCGGGAGATTGACGTATCAACTCTTCTTGTTCTGAGGTGTAATTAGTATACAATTCATATATTTTTTCAAGAGTATTGTATTTTTTGTAAATTGATAAGGATACCTCCCTAAAGTACTTCAAAAAGACCTGCTGAATTTCAGGGATATTTTCTTCTGCTTAAAGCTTAAAGCTATTATTCATTCGAAAATCCGGATGATCTTCCATCATTGAATGGAATGTATGATAGCGTCTTATATATGCAGGTGCTTGCAAAATATCGCAAGATAAATCTTGAATTACAGAACATCGGATAGACGTTGCACAAGTTGCGGTAAGTAAATATTTTGTATTAAATCTTATTTCAAATCGATTCTCGCCAACTTCGCATTTTTGGAAGAACTCATTGTTCGTCTTTCGCAACACAAAACCATACTTGCATAACTCATCATTCAGTGAGTTCAATAATACAAGTTTTAAATTCTTATGGCTCATTCTTACTTATTTTGGAGTTGCATTAATTAAAACATTTTGCTGTTTATATTTTAAATCTCTACCAAAAGCTTCAAGTGCTTTCTCGCCCGCAGGAACAGCCTCTCCACTTGCTATTTTAGGATAAATTATTTTTTGATTACCGCTTAATTCTGCTCCGCTAAATTTATTCTCCAAATATACAAACTCGTCACCCTTTCTAGCAACCCCGTCAAGCCGTGCTTTAATTCCGGATACAGGATCCTTAAAATAAACTTGGTCTGTTACTTTCCATCCTTCATCCTTCCACATCTTTAACACCTCACGATCCCATGCCTCCCCATTTGCGTATTTTGCAATCAAACTCAATGAATACGTCATTTTTATCCACAGGTTCATGTGTACAAATTCACCGCAAACCATTGGCCTTATTGGGTCGTAGCTGTTTACCGACAGACACTAATTATAGGTTTAGGTGAATATATCTTTATTACGGCTACCCATTAACTTATTTCATCCATCATTTTTGACGCAAAAATTTACTGGAAAATAATTAGAATCTATAATATATCTCTTCGGAAAATCATTTCAACTCTCATTGATTGCACTGCACTTGTAAGCAAGGATAAGGAAGAGTTCTTTTATAAGAGTCTAAAACTCCTCTTTCAATTACATAAATAGTCTAACTAATTTAAAAGTAAAGGCTTGGGCAAAACTTAAAATTTAGCATTTCGCAGTCATTACAATTGACTTTAACTAAACGATCTCGTCAATCTCGCTATAAAGGTCTAAGTAATCCTCAAAGGTTTGCTTAGGAAAAACTGCTAGTAGTGAAGGTCGGATATTCAAAGATATTTCATCAAAATTGAAGGCCAAGCTTATATTAAGAAATAAAAGTGCGCTACCATCAGAATACACTTTGTTTTCATATGGTCTAAATAGCTTAAAAATTTCACTACATGTTAATTCAAATAAATTTATTTCATTAAAGTAAGGCTGGGCCGGAGGTATACATTCGATATTGGAGCAAATATTATTCTCATAACTAACTCTAATGCCTTTATTCAACCAGACCTCTACGTCTGTAAAATCACTTTTGTTTTTCAAAACTCCTTCATCCCCCAATATTGAGTGAGCCTCTTCTAATTGCATACCTAGTTTTATTAGCCCTATACAATCAAACGGCGTTATATCATACCTCATTTGCATTTATTTTTTTATCGCGGGAACAACTCTTTCAAAAAAATCGTTCTATAGTTCAGTGGAAGGGGTTAATTATCGCTTCAGGTAAAAGCTCTATTTGGTGATCAATAAATCCCTATAAAGGGTTTAGTTTAACTTCGTTTTTTAACTATACTACATTGAAGGATAGCTCTCCAAAGCAGATACAACCTTTTCAAATGTCGGCAAATAAATTCCTTGGTCCCAATGTTTTACTTTTTCACGATACTCTTTAACCAATTCGGGGTATTCCTTTTTTCCTAATACTTTGGCAAGAATTAGAGTTTTATCGTACCAGCTAGCATTTTGCCTAACAAGAGTTTCTTCTTTTGTGGTATACCCACTGTACAGTTGGAATATTTTCTCCAAGCTGTCATAACGCCGATAGAAATCCAAAGAAACCGTTTGAAAATACTTTAAAATATTCCGCTGAGGTTCTGAAATATTTTCTTCCTTGTCAATAATAAACTCAAAACTCCCTCTAAAATTTGGGTAATCCTGCATCATTGAATAGAATGTATGATAACGTCGTACATATCCTTGAGATTGCAAAATATTACAATAAATGTCTTGTATTATAGAGCATCTGATTGAAGTAGCACAAGTTACAGAAAGCAAGTGTTTCGTATAAAAAGTTATTTCAAATCTATTTTCCCCCACATCGCACTTTTGGAAAAACTCATTTTGCGATTTTCGCAAAACAAAACCATATTTGCTTATATCTTCATTAAGTGCTTGAAGCAGCGTAATTTTTAAATTCTTGTTACTCATTTATTTTCTCATTTAGGAACTGCATTAACTAACACCTTTTGCGATTTATATTGCAACTTTTCACCAAAGGCCTTTAGAGCATTTTGACCATACGCAATAGCCTCTCCGCTTGCTATTTTAGGGTAAATTAATTCTTGATTACTGCTTAATTGCGCTCCGCCAAATTTGTTTTCCAAATATACAACCTCATCTCCTTTTTTAGCAATCCCATCAAGTATAGCTGTCTTTCCCGATACCGGATCTTTAAATCGAACTTGTTTACTTACCTCCCATCCGTCTGCATCCCACATTTCTAGTACCTTACGATCCCATGCATTTCCATTTGTGTAACCCGCATGTTCTATAAATTCGTTGCCGATAATAGCTTTTTGCTTTTCAACATCATTTATAAATCCAAAGCCGATTTTCTCAACTGAGGACGCTGGTGGCTTACCATCCCCCGGATAATTCGTTCTCCCGTCTGAGAAATGATCCATTTCCTCATGTGGTTGTTTCGGTGCCCCAGGCCCTTTTTTCATTCTGGCAGCCTCCGCCCCCTCCTCC
>PMXD01000365.1 GCA_003165895.1 Bacteroidota bacterium
GTTAAGAAAATGCATCTACGCAACCCTCTAACTCCCGGGTCGGGAGAACCGCTTCCCAGAAATACAACCGCTGGTAAAGCTGTTCTTTTTGCTGCGTGGCGGCTCCTGCGTTTCGGAGGCTGGGAGGTAGCATAGCGCAAAAAGAACCGAAGATCGGCTTAACTTAACGACGTTGCAATATAAATGCCGAATAGAGGTTAACTGGCAGTCAAAAGGGATTGGAATAAAATGCAAATATGGTAGCGTGACGCTACGGGCATAGCGGGGGCGTAGCTGGAAGCTACGCTTAAATGAGAAACCGGAGTGCTAATACAAAACACATCTTTTGCCTTCGGCGAACCCTCTCTTTTTTCTGCTCAAACGCCGCTCATGGCTTTTAGGGGTGAAAGACAAGCAATGCTTCTCGTGGCGAAGTTATCCTAACAAAATGATTAGTTGCGGAATTGATTCCAATATAAAAAACTAAAGCCGGTTTCATCACCAACACGAGTTTGGGAGAGGAGGAACCGGCATCACAATATAAAGATAGGTTTTTTTCGATTTAAGGCAAATTTCTTAGCAGAGTGATTGGTTTATTATCCGATAAATTTTCAGAGCCTGGTAACAATTAATAAGTAGCTTTGCTATACCTGGTAATATGTAAGCCTTAAAATAATGAAAATACCATTGGGGATTATATTAGTTTGCTTATTGATACTGCTGCCTAATTGTAGTAAGAAAGCAGCGTTAATTGATGCCGACTATGTGGGAGTTTGGGATGGAAATAATGGGTCTGGACGGTATCATATCAGTATTGATAATGATAGTAGGGGTTATTGGATAAAAACAGTCAATGGCTGCACTGAAAGTGAACGTGGCGTGGCCTATATAAATAGGGGCAAGCTGCATATTGGATTAAGATGTTTTAGTATAGATTTAACACCATCTGTTGACAGCAATTTAGTGGGAACCATGATACTATCGGGGGTTACCTATAACAAGTAATTATAGACTATATGATAGGCTGTATGTAAGTAGCTGTGTTACTAAACACCGGGATAAATAGCAAGTTTAACGTAACATTCACTTAAAGTGCATCATGTAAATAAATTCTTAGCCAATGGCTTATTATCTGGCTGTTATTTTATTCTTTAACCATTTTCAAAAGACTGCAAGTCAATTTTCTGCCTACATACAATAAATGACAACTTCTGTCGTTATTTTCTGTTTTCCCTCCTTAGAAAAGGAATCATTTTGCAGCTAAACAATTGTCATTATTAACAAGTGAAAAAACTTGCCACCTGTATTTCGGTTTTAATAACCCTTAATTGCCTTTGCGTTTCCCAATTGGTTGCACAGGATAAACCTGCTGCTTCAAGCATTGATTCTACTGCTCCCAAAAAAATAGTGAAATGGTGGCAAATCCTGCAAAAAACTCCTAAGCCTCCGCGAAAAGGTGCGATATACTTTATCCCGATTCCCATATTCAGTGTCAACCCGACCAGTTCTTTTCAGTTGGGTGTGGGTGCCACATTAAACTGGTTTTCCGGAGAGCCTGCAGATACCCGCCTTTCAAATTCAAGCGTAGGAGTGTCGTATACACTTAAAAATCAATTGATAAGTTCGCTTAAAACTTCGATATACACCAAGCACGATAACTGGATATTATTAGGTGACTGGCGTTACCAGATGTCATCGCAACCCGGTTTTGGTATTGGCACCGGGCGCCAGTCGGCTACGCTGTCCAGCCCGGCTATTGTCATCAATGATAATCCGTATGGTACCCAGGCACCCGGTGTGCAGGTGATAACTTATAACTTTGCCCGTGTCTACGAAACAGCATTACGAAAGGTAATAGATAAATTTTATATGGGTATGGGGTATCATTTTGATTATTATTACAACGTTAAAGATAAACTACTGAACCTGAATGCGACCACACCTCTCATTACCAATTATTACATCTACAATGTAAATAATGGCTTTAGTCAAACTTCCAGTTTACTTTCGGGTGTTTCTATAGATGCCGTATATGATACCCGCGACAACCAGAATAACCCTCATAAAGGCCGTTATGCATTGCTGTCGTTTAGGTATAATCCTGTTTTTCTGGGCAGCAATAATAATTCAAGCACCCTTTATGCCGAGTATCGCGATTATGTCAACTTTACACGCGATAACCACAACATTCTGGCATTTTGGGCTATTGGTAATTTTACTACCAGCGGCGTGCTGCCTTATTGGAATTTACCTACCATAGGCTGGGACCAATTCAGTAAATCAGGTGAGGGTTATGTACAGGGGCGTTTCAGAGGTCAAAATCTTATTTTTGGGCAAACTGAGTACAGGAGGCATTTATTCGGAATTAAAAATAATCCCAGTTTTATGAGTATGGTTGTTTTTGCCAACATGACAACAGCCAGCAGCAAAGAAAATAACATTGCTTTGTTTAAATACGTTGACCCTGCCTTTGGAACAGGCTTACGCGTTAATGTGAGCCCCATAGCACGCATCAGAGTAGCAGTTGATTACGCCATCGGGTTTTATGGCTCAATGGGCATATATTTCAGACTTAATGAAACATTTTAATATGCTACCGGTGCAAGTTACAAATAGAAAGGGTGCTTGAGACAGAGAGAGTGGGGATATAATTGCTTACCGACCGATAAATGCCTTTATGTTATAAATTTGAATTACTTCATCAAAAAAACCAAATCAAATGTTTTGCAGATTGATTATTTACTGTGGTTGTGTATTAACCGCCCTGTCGGTCGAGGCCCAAAACAACGCAGATATTAAGAAAGGAGACGCCTGCATGGAAAAAGGCGCTTATTCACAGGCAGCAACATTTTACAAAAAAGCCGCCAATGGTGATGTAATGGCAGTTAGCGCCAACGAAAAATTGGGTAAAGCCCTCATAGCTTTAGAAGATTATAAAAATGCCGAAAAAGTTTACAAATCGTTAGCATCAATTTCGCCGGTTGGAGCAATCAACTGGTTTTATTACGGACAGATATTGCGTATAAATGGTAAGTATGTTGAAGCTGATAAAGTATACCAGGGGTATTTTAAAGAGCATCCCGGGGACCCACTGGCTGAAGAGTTTAAAAATTTTGAAGCGAAGGCCAAACGGTTGCTCACTGATACAAGCGATTACAAACTAACCAATATTCCTGAAAACACTGCGGGTTCGGATGTGGAGCCTACGTTCTGTTTATACGACATGTGTTTTATTTCCAAGGGGCATACCTCAGACCAACAGAAAGCTTACGATTTATATATGAGGCGGGGAGGCAGCGAATCTAATCCGGCCAGTCCTGTAAAATTGAAGGGAGATATAAAAGGGAAGCTTAATGAAGGTCCGGCAACCTTTACCCGTAACGGTATGGAAATGATATTTACCCGTAGCAATTACAAACACAAAAGTGCCGATGGCACAATGAAGTCAGGACTTTATCATGCTGATTATGATTCGAAGGGCAAAAAATGGGTAAATATTAAGCCATTAAACTTTATAGATTATAATTACGATTTTATGCAACCCTCCCTATCAAAAGACGGATCAATGCTTTTTTTCGCCAGCAATATGAAGGGCGGATTGGGTGAATCCGATATTTATGTCTGCTATAAACATGACAACACCTGGAGCGCACCGGTTAACCTGGGTAGCGGTATTAATACAATGGGCAAAGAGGAAACTCCTTTCATTGCCGATAATGGCACCCTTTATTTTGCTTCCGACAGCCGTATGGGGTTAGGTGGGTTAGATATTTATGGAGCTACGTTTAACGATGGTGTCTGGGGTCATGCAATAAATCTGAGAGTGCCATTAAATTCTGCTTACAATGATTTTGGATTTATAAGCGACCCAACCGGTAAATCGGGATATTTAATATCAAACCGGCCTGGCGGTAAGGGCGGGAATGACATTTACCAATTTATCTTAATGCACTAACATTAATATTGCCTGCTTCGCCCGGCTTGAATTCGTGTTGAAACCGGAGCATTATTTCAACAGGGAGGCTTTTGTGGTGTATATACATTAGGTTCCATCCCCCGTTTTTTCCGAATCGCCGGGTTCGGATTTCCAATCGGGCAATAATTCTTTAATCCTGTTTATAGGATGGATGGCAATCTACTTGTAAGNNATACGGTCAATACGCACTTAGCCGGATACTTACTTTTGTAAATTGCCTATTATTTTTTTGCAAATGTTCGGATGTAATTTATAATATCCCACCTTTGGTCATCGGTTAACGTCGACTTTGCTGTCGGCATTGGTCTCCTTCCTTCAGAAATTTTCCAGAAAATGATGCCATCTGTTTGGCCCTGTACTTCGGATGATGACAAATCTGCAACTGTTTCCGACAATTTCTCAGAACTTGTACCGTCCCCCAGGCCATTCTTTCCATGGCAGCGCATACATTCCGTTTTGTAAGACTCCTTCCCTCTGGTAATGGATGACTCATCCGCAGCAAATGGGTTTTTCTTTTCTTTAGCTGATTCGGGTACTTTCCACGGGGATCTGTGTTGCGGCGCTGCCGCCGATGCAAAAAGGAATGCCAATGCCACTATCAATATTAATTTTGCCGGCCCCTTGTAAGTTAAGCAACGGTTTACCATGTCATTGGTCGCGTTAAATACCCGAAAACAGCTAATGGTTTTCTCTCCGCTGCCTTCCATTTTTTCGGTCTTTGGTTTTAATGTGGTTTTCATATGGTTCGTTTTTTATGATTGAATGTTATTTATTTTAAATTGGAAATACCGGCTTTATAGCCGGTATGATAACCTGATGAACATATATTTATATTGTATGGGTAAAGAAAAGCATTAGCCAACCGTGAAAAAATGATTCCGCTTACTTTTCTTTTTGTTTTTTATCACGCCTGCATCAAGTACTGCGCATGATGATTTGCCGAAATGCGCATAAAAAATTTTGACTTTTGCGGCAATTAAGCATTTGTCCTGGGCAGCAATATCAGCGAAAGCCTGACAGGCCCCGGCAGGGCCGGTTGCCCCGGTATTACNNAACATGTATTTCTTTTCTTTAATTTTTAACAGCTTCTGAGAACCCGCTGAGCCGTTGTTTCCCGTATTTCCGGTTGCGCCGGTTGCTCCTGCACCATTTACGTCCCTGCGGTCTCCGCTTCGGGACCCTGCGGCTGTGCAAAGAGGACATCATGCAATTATTGCATCAACATCAACCCAACAAGTGGTTTTAAATTCTGCAATAATATTCCAGGCTGGGCGCTATACCGCAGGGTACCTAACCGCAAAGCCGCCCCGCGTAAGGCGGGATGAAACAGAAAGGGATACCCTGGGGGATACAAAAAACGTAATATTGCCGGCACTGTTATAAACGATAGAAAATCATGACGCCCACAGCTCCACAAGTTATAAGAAGATTGCTTTTTATTTTGCTGTTTATAGGATTTACAGCGGGCATCATTTTTTATTTTGCCATACCTGATAAACCGAAAGCGCCGTGGGATGGAAATCCTGAAAGCAGCCTGTTAAGGTTAATGGAAGGGAATGCCCGCTTTGTAAAAGGCGAAATGCGCCATCAGGGCGAAAGCGTAGAAAGAAGAACTGCCCTGTCATCGGAACAAAAGCCATTTGCAGTTATAGTAAGTTGTTCTGATTCGAGGGTGCCACCGGAGTTGGTGTTTGACCAGGGACTTGGTGACCTGTTTGTGATAAGGACTGCCGGAAATTTAGTGGATAGTGTTGCCCTGGGAAGTATTGAATACGCGGTAAAACATCTGGGCGTTAAATTAATAGTAGTAATGGGCCACGAAAACTGCGGGGTAATAAAAGCCTTTTTAGTAAAAGAACCTGAGCACGACTATATAGATAAGTTAGTAGATATTATGAGCAACGAACCGGAACAGGTAGCCGCCCTAACCGCCCCCGGCGACCGCATTGATAATTGCGTGCGCGCCAATATTAAACACATTACCACACTGCTTAAAACCTGCGAACCCGTTTTAATGGAGAAATATAAAAGCGGCGAACTAAAAATAACAAGCGCACGATACGACCTGGACAAAGGCACCGTTGAAATAACTGAATAAGAGACAATAGTGACCGGTCAGGTAACCTATCGGAAAATTAAGCATTTTACCCGGCTGTTAATTATCACATTATCACATTCCCCAACTCTCAGCAATAAATATCCGGTGCAATGTGTTCAACATGTGCCCTGTTGCTGCTGTGTTCATAGCTGCCTATCAGTTCGCCATAGCCAACTACGTGGTCTTTCATGGCTTTCATTACCTCGTATTTGGTTGAGCAATAGTGCAGGCGCAACACGGTATTAAGTGCATAAACCCTAAAAAAGTAATAACGGGTGTTATCAGGTGGCAGGGGGCCCTGGTAGTGGTGGCGGTGAAAAGCGTTAAGGCCTTCGGTGCCGGGCACTGCGCCCTCGTTTATTTCGGCGGTAGGCATTATATCCCAAACCAGCCAGTGCACCCAGGTATCAACGGGGGCGTTCTGGTCTTCAACTATCATTACCATGCTTTTGGTTTCAGGGGGCACTTTGCCAAATTGAAGCGGGGGGTTAACGTTAGCACCGTCGCCGCAATATTTCTGAGGGATAAGGCCCATGTGTTTAAACGCCGGGCTTTTAACCGTAATTTCTTTTACTGATGAAGCTGCAGTGGTTACGAATAATGATTGTGCGGGTGCCATAAGATTAAGTTTTTAATTATTACCAGCGGTTTGAGCTGCAATAATATTAAACAATAAATTAACTTAAAAACTGCAACAGGGGCGGCTATTTTAATAAACCCGTTTTCGCCGGCCTTTTTTCAGCGTACCCGTTCTGGCATTTGTACTTATAGGAGAGGATTGCAATGAACTTCCCGCAATGATGGCACAAACCATCGGGTGTAACTTATGTGTGGCGGTTTTCATGTGCTTAATTTTAAAGAGGGGTGTTTAAAAATTAAAGCCGGAACAATTCAATTGCAGATTAAAGTTACAACTATTAAAACCGCAAACGAAAAATTTTTTAGTTAAAATATTGTTATGAAATGCCTCTGTGGTTAGCGTTGTTTATACACTTATTGCCGGTTACCGGCGGGCTGATGTTGCATAAACCATTCGGGCAATTTAACTACTTTAGTGAGGCGTTGGAAAACCGCGTATGAGCCATTTTGTATAGGGCGGTTTTTCCTGATATAGCCGCGCGATTGCAGAAGCTGCTGAAAACACAGGTGGAAATATTGCTATAAAGCCGGGTGCCATGGCCTCGGACTTAATGCCCCCGCAAATAATGGCCCCTGGCCTATTTTTTCGCTGTTTGATATGGGCATGGGCCAGATATATACTATAGATAAGCTGACCCTGGACCTCAGGTGCCATTTTGTGCTGCCTGCTGTTCCGGTTAACCCGTTTGGCGCACATAAGGGATTACGCACAATTCCAGGTTTTCTGTTTCTAACCAGAAGGGCCAGCCTGGGATTACCTGAATTGGATTGTGCGGGGCCTGCCGTTTCAATTGGGAAATCGTAGCGGGCCTTGATGGCTACGGCCATTAACATCGGTTTAGGCTGGGTGTAATAATTGCTTTTCACGGTGTGTTATTTTATTGAATGAGGTGATTAACAGTCTTTGCATTTTTGATGGTACAAAGATGGCGTGTATATACCTGCATAGCGTTACAAAATTTCTGAAAAGAGTTGTATAATTTACTGAGAAGCTGTTTAAGATTATACTAATAATACATTTGAATACAAAAACCAAAACCAATTTATGCCACAAAGGCACTANNCTTAGTGTCTTTGTGGCTATATGTATTTCTTTTATTTAATTTAAAACAGTTTCTGAGATTGGTGTCCGGTGCAGGAGGACATGCAAAGGCCATTATGCAGGGTAATACAGCGTTCCGGTTGGTGTTTTTTAAAAGCTCAATGCTTACGTTTTTAATTACTTTAGTATAGTAGCAGCAAAAAAATGGCGTTCATGGAAACACTAATCAAGCCCGAAAAAAAACGGTATCTGAGCATTGATGTTTTTCGCGGCTTAACCGTTGCTGTAATGATTTTTGTAAATACCACAGGCGAATACATGGGTTTGCCCGCATGGAGCCATCATGCAAAGGATTACGGTTTAACTTATGTTGACCTGGTTGCGCCGTTTTTCATATTTGCGATTGCACTTACATATCACATGTTTTACAAATCGGGCCATGTAAAGGAAGGGTGGCTGCAGAATAATCTGCGTGTTATCCGCCGGTATTTTGCTTTGGTTGGAATTGGTTTTCTGGGCGGCGGTATTGTAGATATGATACTTCAAAAAACCATACACCCTATTTACAACTGGGGTGTTTTTCAGGCTATTGGTATGGCCGGGCTGGTAACACTTTTATTTATTAACCTGCCCAGGTGGTGGAGATTAGCGGCGGGGATTTTGCTTTGGGTAACCTACCAGTACCTGCTGGTTACTTTTAAGCTTGATGACATTAATTTTACCGAGGAGCACAGCGGCTTTTGGGGAGGCTTGGGCTATGGCATAATGATGCTTTTGGCCACCGTGGTTTGCGAAGCTTTTGAAACCGGCCGCATGTACCGGTTTTTAGCAGGCGGTGCTGTGTTTACAGCGGCAGGTATTGTTACGTCGTTTTATTGGGGTATCAGCAAAAACCGGTTAACCGGTCCGTATATTTTTATTGCGCTGGGGCTGGCATGTTTCTTTTTTTACGCCATATGGTATTTATACGATAAGCTGCAAATAACGCAGGGCCGCAGCAGTTTTTTTGCCCCTATAGGTAAAAACCCGTTTTTTATTTATGTTTTTTACGGGCCGCTTACCCTTATACCATTACTTTTTATTCAGTTTGATTCGCCCTGGTACCAGGCATCGTTTTTTGGATTGCTGAATGTATTTATTATGTGGCAGGTAGCAGCTTTTCTGGACCGTAAACGAATTTATATTTCGATTTGATTGTTGTCGGGTGTAATGGTTAATGTACCCAAACGGCCATCCCTAAGAAGCTGTTTAAAATTAAAGAAAAGAAATTCATGTTAACACAAAGCACACAAANNGATTTAATTTTAAACAGCTTCTACGGGATTTTATCCGGTGGTGGTTTTTGGTTCTGCTTTTTCAGCATAACCGTACCTGCGTTTGAATCCACGGGAGATGATTGCAACGACCACCCCGCAACGATGGCAAGGGCCACCGGACGTAATTTATGGTTTGCGGTTTTCATACGCTTAATTTTAAAGGGGGTGTTTAAAATTAAAGCTCAGAACGATTCTATTTCAACCTAAAATTGCAACTAATAAAAACGCAAGCCGAAAAAAAATGGTTAAAATATTTGGCGAAAACATCTCTGGTGTTAGCTTTATTTATACACTTATGTCCCCTTAGGGCAATGTCGTTAAGTTAAAGAATA
>PMXD01000193.1 GCA_003165895.1 Bacteroidota bacterium
GCTAATGCACTTGGTATGCCGTGCGTAATTAACATCAGCCAGGGAACTTATTATGGCTCTCACGATGGCATTGATATTACTTCCGAGATAATTGATTCGCTGCTTGAGCAAAGTAAAGGCCGCGTGGTGGTTGCAGCGGCAGGCAACGCTGGCAATATACCATATCACTTGTCGTACAATGTTCCTTCAGATTCTACTAATCCGGCCTATACCTTTTTTGATTATTCCCAGGGTGAAGTTTACTTTGACCTTTGGGCTGATACTGCCAATTTTAATAATGTGCAGTTTACAGTGGGCTTAGCCGACAATTTAGGAGATTCCTTAGGCCAGATACCCTACATGAATGTGCTTACAAACTTTAGTAGTATAACCGCAGCAAACCCGGTTGGGCAATATTCCGCGACAATGAATAATGGCACTATCCCCATTGGTGATGTAGAGGTACAAGTAACTTTAGATGAAGGCCGTTACCACGTTGAGTTCCTGGTTTCCGGGCCTACCAACACAACCGACCTTTGGAGCTTAAAAACTTACGGTAGCGGTAATTTCGACCTGTGGGCAAGCAGCAGCCTTATTGGATCTTCCAACATAGTTAATTTTGTTTCTACCATCCCCGGAGACACTACTTTCTTCACTTCACCCAATTACAGGTTCTCTGATTTGAACAAAACTATCGTATCATCATGGCAATGCAGCAATGATGTTATTACAGTGGGTAACTACAGTAACCGGGCAGGTTACTGGGATGTTGATTCAAATTATATCAACCTTACTTCTCCTGCTTACGGCGGAGAGGTTGTTGGGCAAAGGTTCATTACCTCAAGCTTCGGTCCCACCCGCGATAACCGCTTAAAACCCGATATAGCGGCAACTGGCAGCACTATACTTTGCACAGGCGACGCCAACGACATTGCTGTAACCCTTAACCCCAGCAACCGGTATAAGGTAGCCTTAGGTGGTAAACACCTGCGCAATGGGGGTACATCCATGTCCTCACCTATAGTAGCAGGTATTGCTGCATTATATTTTCAGCTGCACCCGAATGCTACTTTTGAAGAAATAAAACAGGCTTTAATTTGCACTGCGGTTCAGGATAGCTTTACAGGCGCTGTACCCAATAATGCTTATGGATATGGAAAGGTAAATGCCTACCAGGCACTTATAAATACCGTATGCGTCGTTTACGGTGCATTGGATACCACTTGTATTAACTATAATCCGTTAGCCAATATAGATACAGGAGGCTGCATTGCCAAAGTATACGGCTGCCGCGACCCGTTAGCGGCCAATTACGATTCACTGGCCAATGTAAGCGGAGATTCTTGTATTTATACTTCGATAGTTACAGTTGCCAATGCCCAGATAGCTATGAAGGTTATACCAAACCCATTTTCAGGACAAACCACTTTTAGCATTTTCAACAACGGCTATAGCTTTAAAGTGGGAAGCATTGAAATTACCAATGCGCTGGGTGAGAAAGTTGATGAAATATCCATTAGCCCTAATACTGCCAATTACCTGTTTGATAACCCAGGCCTTGCCGCAGGAATTTATTTTTACATGCTGAAGTTAGATAACAAAGTGATAAAAACCGGTAAACTTGTGGCCCAATAACACTACTATAAATGAAGAAAGTTCTAATTCTTGATGACGAAGCCATCCGCCAAAAAACCACCCGCATTGCCTACCAGATAGTTGAAGATAACTACGACGAAAATGAACTGGTGATTATAGGCATTAAGCCAAACGGGTATGAATATGCCCAGCACCTGAAAAAAGAGATTGACAATATTGACGGGCTTAAAGTAACCCTGGTTGGTTTGGAAATGGATAAAGCCCTGCCACAGGAATGCGTAATCAAATTCGATGCCGGCAAAAAGACATTGGACAATAAGACTGTAATAATTGTTGACGATGTAGCCAATACCGGCAAAACCCTTTATTATGCGCTAAAGCCAGTAATGGAGTTTTCACCTAAAAAAGTGCAGGCAGTAGTATTGGTTGACAGGCAGCATAAACTTTTCCCCGTTTCGCCCGATTTTGTTGGACTATCCCTTTCAACCACTTTACAAGAGCAGATTGTAGTAGAGTTTGATGCTAAAGGGGCAGGAGCTGCTTACCTTACTTAATCGCCATGTATTCCCCGGCTGTTAACTCCATGTCTCCGTGCGAAACCGCCTTTGGCATTTCTCAATTTACCTTACAATCAGTTTTGCAACCAGCTCCTCCATCTTTTCATGTACCGGATCAAAAATTATATCAGCCTGGTTATAATAAGGCAATCGCTCCCCCAGCTTTTCATGAATAAAACTTTTTAGCCCGTCTTCATTCAAATCTTTCAACAGCGGCCGCCCGGCCAAATTGGTAGTTTTTAACCGGCTGAAAATAACACCTTCATCCACCTTCAAAAAAACTACTACCCCTCTCCTTTTCATCCATTCCAGATTCTCGAAATAACAGGGAGTTCCACCACCGGTAGATACCACCGCATGCTCAGCAGTTAAGCCTTTTAAAACCTCACTTTCAGCCTGGCGGAAAAAATCAATCCCTTTGGCATTAATTAATTCGCTGATTCCGGAAATATAATGCCGGGTAACAACCAATTCATCAATATCTATAAACGGAGTATCTAATTTATGGGCCAGCTTTTTTCCAAAGGTTGTTTTGCCCGAGCCCATAAAACCAATCAGAAAAACAAGCGGCATGGAAAGTTTTTTGAAGAGTTAAGCCTTAACAGTTACACGTGGGTCGAGAACCGAATAAAGAATATCGGTAAATATATTCATCACCACAAAAATGAAAGCCACCAGTAATACTGAGCCCATTACGACCGGAAAATCGAATGAAAGCAATGACTCAATAGTTTGCAATCCCAGGCCTTTATAGTCAAAAACCTTTTCAATAAAAAATGCACCGGTAAGCAAAGCCGCCAGCCAGCCTGAGATAGAAGTAACCACCGGGTTCATAGCATTGCGCAAAGCGTGTTTAAACACTACGCTGTAATAGCTCAGCCCCTTGGCACGTGCCGTTCTTATATAGTCCTGGTTCATTACATCCAGCATCGAGCTTCGGGTAAGTTGAGTAATAATGGCAACCGGCCTTACGCCAAGTGCCAGCATAGGCAACCAAAGGTTCTTCCAAATAGTAATTACCTCGCCGTTATAATCTATATCGGTAAGCGAGCCTCTTACATTCAGGCCTGTCCATGGGCTTAAATAATAACCAAATATCATGGCCAGTATAATTCCCGAGAAATAGGATGGTTGAGAAACCCCGAAGGTTGACATCACTAAAATGGCATTATCCCAAAAAGAATATTGTTTAATTGCGGCAAAAATACCCAGTATTATACCAACAAACGATGCCAGCGCCATAGCGGTAATAGCCAATACAAAGGTGGGGTATATCTTTTCGCCCAATATCTCGCTTACCTTTCTGCGGGTTTGAAACGACTTGCCCAGGTAAGGCATTTTAGCAATTACCGAAATATTTCCAACCCCGAATAGCTTAGTGAATTTAACCTCATCGGCATTCAAATACGAAGGAGCATCCTTATCATCCACATTATTCAATGATACCGGCGAGAGGTCATTAAAATAAAGCACCAGCCGGTGATACCAGGGCAGGTTTAACCTGAATTCCTTTTCAATAGCTGCAACCGAAGCTGTGTCAGCCCGTTGCCCTAATGTCATCCTGGCTGAGTTTACAGGCAGAATATTGAACAGGATGAAAATGAGTACAATAACACCCACCATTACCAGCAGGCCGTTAAACAATCTCTTAATAATGAATTTTAGAATTTCCACTTGTTATATTAATCCTACAGAAAATAACACCTCTTAGCTACGGAAGGTCCGGTTGGCGGGGACGCCAACCNNTAATCATGCCTCGCACACAAGCTCAGGAACATAAATATGTTCACCCTTATTTGCGTTACGGAATTTTAATAGGGAACAGAGAAGATTACCCTCTACCAGGACGTATTTTCAGACATGGACAGCATTTTGATTTTATGTTTTCCTGGAAATCATTTCAATCAGATAAAAGCGAAATGAAAAAGTTGCTTGAAATTTTAAATGATGAAATTCAAGCCAGCAAAACCCGTGATGAGATATTATTTAACTCTCGCTCAAAAGATAGAGAAAAGTTTACCTCGCTTCACAGGCCGCTACGATTGAATAAATAACCACTTCCCACTTTAACCCATGCAACTTCACACTGCCACCATTAACAGTTGAAAATCCAATATGCGATGCCTCTGGCATCGTAATGCGGCTGTTGGTGTGATTGCTATAAATATGTCATCGCTCTGCGATGAAGAAATGGGTTGAAAGGTTTTTTGAAGATGGTGAAAGAGCTGACCGCTTAGAATATTGGGCAACACTTTGCAAGTGCGGCAAAACTTGTATTGATGCCAGAGGCATCCTATATTTATAGCATATCAATACCAAAACATTAAACGACACCAGAGGTGTCGCATAAAAGGCAGGTATCCGTGCCAATTCCGGTTGGCGGGGACGCCAACCGGAAGGTGACTGTACGTGGTTGGCGTCCCCGCTAACCACGTTTTCTCCTGCGAGACCCGAAGGCCATCACCTCCGGCACAACTTGCATTTTCGGTCAGGCTATATTATTTTCAGCTTATGCAATTTCACACTGCAACCATTAACACCTGGAAACACCTGTTACAGGATGATTCTTTTAAAGACATAATAATTAGTTCTCTAAATTGGTTGTATGATAATAACCGCGCAATAATTCACGGCTTTGTTATAATGCCCAACCATATCCATCTAATTTGGACCACATTTGAAACTGGCAAACAACATCCCGCCCAAGCTTTGGCCAGCCATACCGCGCATGAATTCAAAAAAAGGATAACCGGCTGTCCAGAAAGTGGTAAGTTATTAAAGCCCTATAATTCAACACAAGCAGATAGGGATTATCACTTTTGGGAACGCCGGCCTAAAAGCGTAGATATAAAGGATAGAAATATGGCCGTTCAAACATTAGAGTATATCCATAACAATCCATTACAAGAACATTGGAATCTGGCAGAATACCAGGAAGATTATAAATACTCCTCTGCAAGCTACTATATCAATGGTGAGTCTGAATTCAAATTCTTAAAGCACATTTCTGACTTCTTATAGTGCCATTTGGCCCGTTCGCGGAGATTCCGGTTGGCGGGGACGCCAACCGGGAGCCGATATTGTGGTTGGCGTCCCCGCCAACCACAACTAACTGAACCTGAAAGTATCTATTTTTTAGAAAAATACTCCTGGTTCAATTCCCCAAATGTAGGTAAATGACGGTAATGCCATTTATTGATTACCACGCCATGTTTAAACAATACCAAACCGGGATTTGAGCGGATAATAGTTTTAAGCGGCGTTTCATCGGCATTATAAAAAGTATAAGCAGTTTGATACTGGTGGCGGAACTCATCAACCTTACCATTGTTAACCGCTACCACATAAAACTTTAATCCAAGTTTATCCATTCCGGCGGCAATGGCATTCAATTGTTTAAATGCTTCGGCATGGGTAATGTTCAAATTATAAACCACCACCATGCACGAATAACCGGGGTCGGCTAAAAGCGTATCGGTTATATCATTTCCGTCCCCGTCCTCAATTCTCAGGTTGGTTATTTTGGCCGGAATTCCGGGGTCGAGTATAATATCTTTCCTGCAATTGGTATCGAATTTCTCGCACTGCACCTGCATCCCTTTTTTCGTCACATCATCATAGCTAAGCGTTTCCCATTTTCCGGTTATTTTATTATGGCATTCCCATTCAATTTGCCTTACTTCCGGTTTCTTTTCTATTCGCAAATCATTAATGTCGTTGCCTATTTTATAAGGACGAAAATCTATGACCGGCTCGTTCGAATAAACATTATATAAGCAAAACAGTAACGAAGCCAAAGCCCCAAAACCGGCAACACCTGAACGAAACATATTTCCAAACACCGGGCGCACAAATTTTACGTTCAGCACCAGCATCAGTATCATTAAGTCAAGAATAATGTCCTTGTAAAATGTTTCCCAGGGTTTCAGTTTAATAAAATCACCGAAGCAACCGCAATCTGTAACCTGCATTTTGCTTTCAGTAAATTCGCTGGTAAAAAAGTGACCGGTTAGCTTGGTTATCAAAAACAAAATAACCGCCATCCCAAAAGCAAAGAAGGTAATGTTTATCCGCCTGGACTGTTTTTCAGGAAAAGCCACTGCAGCAAACAATAAGATAGCTGCACCGGAAATTAAAATAAACGGCTTGGTTATACCATAACCCGATAAGTATGTAAACCCGGTTAAAAAAGTAAAGAACAAAGTTAGCAACCAGATAATACCTACTGTAAACCTCGGTTTCCAGCCAATTATCAGCATCAGGCCAACAAACAACTCAGCAGCAATCATTACAATGGCAAAAAAGGTAGAGAAGGTGGCAATGTATTCCCACATAGGCCGTAAACCTTCAACCGAAAAAGCTTCGAAGTACTCGTGCATTTTATAGCTGGTGCCAAGCGGGTCAACAGCTTTTACAAAGCCTGAGAAAATAAAAAACACCCCAACAAAATCCTGCAGAAAAGTAATCAGGATGTTGGGCGGGCGGTTAACAATAAAACGTATCAGGGCCAAAATAAAGGCACCCAATGCCACAATTCCGAAGATGGTATATACTGTCATGTTTTATTTATTTTTTTGCGGTGCAAAGTTTTGTATAAATACCGGTTAGCGCGGTAAAAGGTTTAAATTTTACAATTCATTTAACTTAATTAAAGCAAATATTGAATAATTGACAATATCCCGGTATCCGGCATCTATGCCTTCGCTAATCAAAGTTTTGCCCTGATTATCTTCAATCTGCTTAATGCGCAGCAATTTCATCAGTATCAAATCTGTGAACGAACTTACGCGCATATTACGCCACGCTTCGCCATAATCGTGGTTCTTGGCCATCATAAGGTCTTTTATTTCTTTGGCGTGCTTATCGTATAAACTTATAGCTTCTGTCTCAGGTAATTCCAGGGGGGCGTTTTCTTTCAATTCCATCTGTATTAACCCCATAATGGCATAATTGACAAGGCCAATAAATTCGCCTTCAATATTATCCTCCACCATCTGGGTTTGTTTCTCTTCCAGGGTTTGAATACGCTGCGCCTTAATAAAAAGCTGGTCGGTTAATGATTTAGGGCGCAGCACTCTCCATGATGTTCCGTAATCATGCGTCTTTTTCTGGTAAATATCCCTGCACTTTTTAATCTGCTCGTCAAACTGGTTTGAAGTATTGTTTGCCATGTGGTTTCAAAAATAGATAAGTATCTTAATTTCGGTAAAAAATAACCTCCTCTGGTTGCCATTTATTCCGAAACAACGCTGCTTCGGCTAAAAGGCTGTTAAAGTCCTTCTCCCCCGGAGAAGGATTTAGGATGAGGATGTATTCTTATGACTATTAACTGCAGGGGTAAACTTATTGATCTTTCTTCACCTAAGGTGATGGGAATTCTCAACATTACGCCCGATTCGTTTCATGATGGAGGACAGTATCTGGAAGTTCCCCAAGCCCTGAGCCGGGTAGAGAAAATGCTGGCAGAAGGGGCTGACTTTATAGACATCGGTGGCATGAGCAGCCGTCCGGGTGCCGACATAATTTCAGAAGAAGAAGAGCTAAAACGCGTAATGCCTGTTATAACCAGCATTGTGCAGAAAATACCTGAAGCCATTATTTCAGTTGATACCTTGCGCGCTAAAGTTGCTAAACGGGCCCTTGAAGCCGGGGCACACGTCATCAACGATATCTCTGCCGGCAGGTTTGATGAGGCTATGTTACACACCGTAGCCGGTTTTAAAGCACCCTATATAATAATGCACATGCAGGGCCTGCCAACCGATATGCAGGTTGCACCCAAATACAATGATGTAGTAATTGAAGTGTATGATTTCTTTTCAGAGAGGATAAAAGCCTGCCGCAGTGCCGGAATTATTGACACCATCCTTGACCCCGGCTTTGGTTTCGGCAAAAACCTAGAGCACAACTATACACTGCTCAGGAATCTGAGCTATTTCTCAAATCTGCGACTGCCCACACTAGCAGGAGTTTCAAGAAAATCAATGATTTGTAAGGTGCTGGGTGTTAATCCTGATAAGGCACTGAATGGCACCACTGCGGTTAATATGCTGGCACTAATGAATGGTGCGCAGATTTTAAGGGTGCATGACGTGAAAGAAGCTAAAGAAGTGGTTAAAATTTTTGAGGCTTATAAAGGATAGCTGTCCAGGCCATCTGAGCGCCCTTGCAATCCCCAGCTTTCAATACATACAATTTTAGTTTTAACTTTGCGTTTACAATCAGTTGCAATATGGAAGATGAAACAAATAATCAGGTAAACGAGCCCCAGGTGGCCTACAAACCTGCCGGTAAAAAAACGATTACCTTTTATAATTCATTTGATGAGATGGAAGAAGATAGATATCGTTATTTAGCTTCCAGAAGTCATGAAGAATGCCTGTCGCACTTAGAGGAGTTCCGTAAAAACATGTATAACGATTCTTTACTGCCCAATGGCACCTGGCCTTTATTAAGCAGAAAGTTTACAATTATTAAATTACCCTATGAAGTTTGCTGAAAATTTTGACGAAATCCTCGTTGCGTTTGCTTTAAATAACGTCGAGTTTTTAGTGGTGGGAGGATATGCCGTAAACTTTTATGGATACGATAGAATAACAAGTGACCTGGATGTATGGATTAATCCTATAGATGAGAATAAACCGAGGATCGCAAAAGCTCTTGTAGACTTAAAATACCTGCAACCAGGTGATGAACATGTTTCGGGTTTAGACTTTTCGCAGCCCTGTTGCTTTAGATTAGGGGATGAAAAACACACAGTGGACGTATTCACTCATGTTGTTGGTGTTAGTTTTAAGGACGCATGGGCCGACAAAATTCTATTCCAAACTGAAGGCGATGCGCATATTTACTTTATTAGTCTAAAGCACCTTATTATCAATAAAATGCTTGCAGGCCGGGATAAGGATAAAATTGATGTAGACGCGCTTCAAAGAATTATTAAACTAAAGAAATAAGAACATAAAAATGCCCCGCAATCCTAAAACTGCGGGGCATCAATAATATCCTTAATTAGTAGCTGAAATTGTTCCCGCCGGATGGCTTCTTAGGCCCCCACGATTTTCCGCCACCTGAATGATGCTTCTTCGGAGCACCGGCAGTACCGCTTGATGGATTTGAGGTATTTCCGCCTCCACCCGTTTTATTGGTTTTATTAGCCCAATGGTTCCCGGCTTTATTAGGCGCCGAAGATTTGCTTTGGCCTGAATGATGAGAAGGCTTTTTATGGAACTCCTTTTTAGGCGCCTCAAATTTCGTTTTCATCTCAGCATGGCTCATGGGATAAGGATGTTCGTCAATAACCGGCACCTGTATGCCAATCAGTTTCTGAATATCCTTTAAATAAGCCTTTTCTTCTCCATCACAGAAAGACATAGCCACACCACTTAAACCGGCGCGGCCAGTACGGCCAATACGGTGCACATAAGTTTCAGGCACATTAGGTAACTCGTAATTGATAACGTGCGAAAGGTTATCTACATCAATCCCTCTTGCGGCAATGTCAGTTGCCACCAGTACGCGTATTTTCTTATTCTTAAAATCGGTTAGCGCATTTTGCCTCGCGTTCTGAGATTTGTTGCCATGTATAGCCGCTGCTTTTACGCCAGCTTTTAAAAGTTCTTTAGTAATTCTATCTGCAACATGTTTTGTGCGGGTAAAAACAAGGGCACTTTCAATGGCCTTATCTTTCAGTAAATGTATCAACAACGATTTTTTATCGCCTTTGCTAACGTAGTAAACCGACTGCTGAATTTTATCTACCGTTGACGAAACCGGGGTTACCTCTACATTAACCGGTTCAAACAAAATGCTGTCGGCCAGTTTTGATATTACCGGTGGCATAGTGGCTGAGAAAAACAGGGTTTGGCGTTTGGCAGGCAACTTGGCTATCACCTTTTTTACGTCGTTGATAAAGCCCATGTCTAACATACGGTCAGCTTCATCAAGCACAAACATCTTTACATGGTGCAGGTGTACAAATCTCTGGTTCATTAAATCCAGCAAGCGGCCAGGTGTTGCAATTAAAATATCCACCCCTCTTTTTAAGGCCTCAGTTTGGCTGAATTGCGAGACACCACCATAAATAACGGTATGGCGCAACCCGGTGTGCTTGCCGTAAGCAGTAAAGCTTTCGCCAATTTGCACAGCAAGCTCGCGGGTTGGGGTAAGTATAAGGGCCTTTATAGGTTTAGGTGAACCATCCTGGCCCTGGCTGGCATTCAGCAACTGTAATATAGGAATAGCAAATGCGGCGGTTTTACCGGTTCCGGTTTGGGCACAGCCTAATAAGTCGCGGCCTTTTAGTACCACCGGAATGGCTTCTGCCTGTATAGGCGTAGGTTCAGTATATCCCTCAGTTTTTAAAGCCCTGAGGATAGGCTCAATAAGATTTAGATTTTCGAATGACATGTTTTTTGTTTAGCCGGAACTATTGACTTGATAAAATTAATTTTGTATCAATTACCCGGTAAGATTTATGATTTTTAAACGCACACTACGCTGACGGAAGGCGGGAGTGAATGCTATTTTCGATGCAAAGATATTAAAAAATGTGAGAATGCCGGGAGTAATAACAATCCATGAGGGGAACCGGCAAATACATTAACAGCCTTTCGCACGGAGCCACAGATAAAATACAGAGAAATGCGTCTTAGAAGCTGTTTAAAATTAAACCCAAATGCAATTTAACACAAACCTGCCTGCGGTNNCTGTTAAACTCCGTGCGAAATGCATTTTCGGCATTTGAGATAACGGGGGCAGTAACCGCTTATTTTTAAATCCTGCTTCCAAACAAACTCAATTCGGTTAAATTTGCCGCAATTAAAATAAGATTACCGTATGAATAATAAAGTGAGCGCAGCAATTATTGTAGTACTTTTAGCAATTGCAGGCTACTTTTTAATGCAGAATATTCAACTAAAGAAAAAAATACACGAACAGGATAATGCAAGCAATCCGAACATTGCCCCTGCCGTTCCGGAAACAAGGCCAGCCAATCCTGAAGGTGTAAGCCCATTCGACAAACCCAATATTGACCCTGCGGCCAGCCAGTTTAAATCTCAGCCCAGCGTGGATACGATGCCCGTAACGGTTATGAAATTTGATAAGATGGTATACGATTTTGGCCGTATTAACGAGGGCGATATTGTAAAAACGCAATTCAAATTCACTAATGCCGGTAAAGTGGTATTGCTCATTTCTCACGCACAGGCATCATGCGGCTGCACAGTGCCCACAACACCCAAAGACCCCATTAAACCCGGCGAAAGCAATGTTATTGATGTGGTGTTTAACAGCGTTGGTAAACGAGGTGAAACCATAAAAACCATTACCCTGCAGGCCAATACAGAACCACGCGAAACGGTGCTATCCATTAAAGCAACAGTAATACCCAAAGACAAATAATGGCGCGCGTAATGGCATTTGATTTTGGGTTAAGGCGCATAGGCATTGCCGTTACCGACCCCTTGCAGATTATTGCCAACAGCCTTGAAACTTTACCACCAAAAGAAGTATTCAACTTTATTAAAAAATATTGCACTACCGAGGAGGTCGAAGCCTTTGTAGTGGGCTATCCATTCAGCCACGGCCATTCGGAAAATGAAATAACCAAACATATCGACAGGTTTATACTAAAACTAAATGAGTTTTACCCCGATAAGCAGGTACACAAAATAGATGAAAGTTTTACTTCTAAAATTGCTTCACGTACCCTGCTTATGAGCGGTGTAAACCGCAAAGAGCGGCAGAATAAAAAAAATATTGATGCTATTTCGGCCAATATAATCCTTCAGTCCTACCTGGTGATGAAAAGCCATTAGTTTCCCTCCTTTCGCTATACTTCTTAAATTAGATTTGGAAATCCCGAACGGTAATTCGTAATTCGCGAACCAATGTCATTAAGTTAAGGGAATCTTGACCTCGGAGAGGTCACAGCTTTGTAGAAATAGCCAGTAAGAAGGCATACGACCCCAGCGGGGTCGAACTTTGGCAAAGCTTAACTTAACGACATTAATTCGCGAACTGAAAAAAATAAAAATGATTCTTCCGATAATAGCATATGGCGACCCTGTTTTAAGAAAAGTGGGTGCCGAAATAACCAAAGATTATCCCGGCCTTGAAAAGCTGATTGAGGATATGTACGAAACCATGGTGAAAGCCAAAGGCGTTGGCCTTGCGGCGCCACAGGTAAATAAAAGCATTAAGCTGTTTGTTATTGACTCAACCCGGATGTACGATGAGGACGAAAAGAATGAAGGCCTTAAAGAAGTATTTATTAACCCGGTAATGATTAAAGAAACCGGCGATAACTGGCCCTATGAAGAAGGCTGCCTGAGTATTCCCTCAATCAGAGAAGACGTATACCGTAAAGACAAAATTAAAATTGAGTATTACGACCGCGACTTTAAACTGAAGAAAAAGGAATTTACCGGCTTAACCGCACGCGTTATTCAGCACGAATACGACCACGTAATTGGCAAGCTGTTTATTGACCACCTGAAACCTTTAAAGAAAAACTTACTGAAGGGCAAGCTCGATAAAATCTCGAAAGGGATTGTGGATGTTGAATATAAAATGAAGTTCCCAAAGGCATAAAGCCCCTATTCATTAAGCTTTACCACACCGTTGTTCCAGGTGTGCTTTCAGGCCAACCCGGAACTAAAGATGAAGCGTTTAAGTCTCTTGGCCATAAGTGTTCGAAACCTTAAAAATGCGGTTCTGATCCAATTTTCGCAACGCGAAAATTGCCACTGTCCCCCTCTGGAGCTTGCCTA
>PMXD01000217.1 GCA_003165895.1 Bacteroidota bacterium
TGGTGAGCCGTTACCTCACCAACTAGCTAATCAGGCGCACACTCATCTTATACCTCCGGAGATTTAATAATAAAGCGATGCCGCTTCACTATGTTATGGAGAGTTAATCTTAGTTTCCCAAGGCTATGCTCCAGTATAAGGCAGATTGTGTACGTGTTACTCACCCGTGCGCCACTCGTCAGCAGTATTGCTACCCTGTTACCGTTCGACTTGCATGTATTAGGCCTCCCGCTAGCGTTCATCCTGAGCCAGGATCAAACTCTCCGTAGTAAAAGAGTTATGATCCCTTTTCATATTCAAATATTCAAAAAAGAAAAGGAAAAATCTTCTGTCTTTCAACAGAAGCAAGTTATGTTAGCATAATTTACCTGTCTATTAATTTCTATGTTTCTTACCAATATTTCAAAGAACTTCCGACTCTTATTTACCTCCTCCCTAAGGAAAAGTTTTTTCAGAATCACTTGCAATTTTATTCCCGTTTCCGGATTATAAAACCATCATTTTTTAAGAACAATTCCCGCTTCGCTTTTTCGATGTTTTCAAAACGGGACGCAAATATATGCTTTTCGTTTTCACATCTCCAAACTTACAGCAATTTTTTTTCGAAAATCTTTTCCCAAACTTTTCATCCTTTTGCTCACCGTAGTCAAGCTTACCTTGTCATAGTAAGCGAAGCCGAACTATGATGCCTATGGTATGCCAGGATGTTGTTGTTATAAACCGCTTCACAGCGATTTTGTTTTGGTTCAGGTGATGCGCTTAATGCGATTCTTGTTTACCTGAGTTATCCAAAGTTTGTCTACGATGGGTTCTGAATAAATCAGAACACTTTGTATGGTTGGGGCCTACCTCACGGCGGCTTTGATTTTCTGTTGCTTAAACCTGTCTGCCGTCAGGCAGGCCCTTTCGGTTTTGCTTTTAAAGAACGTTTTCTTTTCGATTGGGAGCGCAAATATACCAGCCCTTTTCGAAATTCCAATACACCGGTCAACTTTTTTTCTAAAAATCTTCATCTCCCCTCTCAAAACAACCCAAAAATAATTTGCACCGGACAGTTCTATACGCGCAAACAGCCCCTATTGTTTCGTCAACTCCCTTTATCAGAACTGTGATTTACACGATTAAAGGATTGACTTCACTAACCAACTGTTGCTATAAATACTATCCCCGCCCAATTGGCCCCGCTAATCAGGCTGTTAATCCTTTAATCATATAAATCAAGGTTCAAACAATTTACTACGCAAATACATTGCGCACTGCCACCCTAAATTGCAACAAAAAATATATTCCCATGGAAACATCCCCTGAAACCCAACAAAAGTTCGACGAACTGATGAAGCTTGAAAAAATAGAACACCACCACCTTGGTATTTTAACTGCTGACGAAAAGACCCTGTTCCTTCAAACCGTGCATGCCAAAATTCCAACCCTTTCAGGTGAAGAGTTCGACAACTATGTTGAGCAAACCAAATCCCTTCTCGACCAGGAGGAAATATGGGAATTTAACCACTCAAAAATTGCCGTTCTTGTTGAGCGTTATGTAATAAAAAACGGCACCATACCCAGTGTGGCCAGCATAGCCTACGATACCAAACTAAGCCGTAAAACCGTAAGCAGGCACCTTAACGCCTATACAGGCAGCACCGCTTTAAAAGATAAGAAAAATGCAATGGCCATAGTAATGATGCAGGTAATGGGCAAGGTATCGCAAAAAGCCCTGGCCGGCGATTTAAAAGCCGCGCGCTTATACTATGATATAGTCAGCACCCCTCAAAAACCCGAAAGCCCAACAAACAAACAAAACAACTACATACAGATTAACAACACCCAGCTAAACCAGCAAATAATACAACTGCTCGAACCCGAACAGCTAACCCAAATAGAACAGATAATCTCCCAGGCAGTCTTAAAATTAAAGCCCTGAGTACAGGGGGGGTAGGTAGCAGAAAAAATACGTTAACTTATTGATTGTAAACTATTTACGCTAAATTTTAACAAAAACCTGCTACCTACCCCCCCATACTTTTATTGCTTTAAAAGACAAAATTGTTTACTTCAGACTTCCCGCGCAGCCCCGCCCAGATTCAGAAAGAATGTTGACAGTGACACCACCGGCTGATACCACAAAAATTCCGGTTACTCCTGTAGAATTCGTAAATTTATATCCAAATCCTGCAAGGCAGGTTGTAACTTTAAGTTTTTATGCCCAAACAATTGGCGAAGTAACATTTGAATTACTGGATCAATTAGGGGGTGTGGTTATGAGTGCGAGATTAGCCAATGGTCAAACGTCCGCTCAATATTCAATAAGTAATTTGAGCAACGCTATTTATTATTGGAGGCTAAAAGATGCTCAAAGAACAATTAAAGTTGGGAAAATCGCTATTATGAAATGAAGAAAAATATAATATCAATATTTATTATAGTTTCCTGCTTTAATAGCTACGCACAAATGTATGCTACGCAATGGGTATTAAGCAACAACACCTCTACATTAGATTTCAGGATTGATACTGTCGCCTTAGATACCGTTCCAGGAAGCAGTATGCCAATGATACTCACAGATGCAAATATATGTGACACAGAAGGTAGTCTACTTTATTACACCAATGGTTTTTATATTGCCGGCAGCAATGGAGAAACATTGATGAATGGAGATACCCTGAGTCCTTGTTCATATACTGATGAAACTTATTGGGAAGGATTAAATTTACCGCAAGCAGCCCTCTTTTTGCCAACACCCGGAAACCTAAGATACTACCAATTATTTCATTTTTCCGAAGATACATTTAACAGGCCAAATAAAATATACCATAGTGTAATTGATAGAGAAGCTAATTCTGGCTTAGGTGCAGTGATTGAAAAAAATGTTCCTATTTTGACATTGCAAGGGTTGGAGATTTTGAGAGGCGGAGGTATGACAGCATGTAAACATGCAAATGGCAGGGATTATTGGATAGTTATGGGCGGTTCAAATAATAATGAATTCTACAAATTCCTCTTAACGCCAAATACTGTTTGGGGGCCTTTTATTCAGTCTATAGGACCCGTTTTTTCTTCTGCGGACGATATTGCTTACAGTAAATTTTCTCAAGACGGCAGTAAATACGTAACTTCTTGTGGTGAGGGGCTAGTTTTAGTAATGGATTTCGATAGGTGTTCAGGTGAGTTCAGTAATCCTATCACTTTTGTTAATAACGCTCCTCCTCCATTTCAGCCCATAAGTGGAGCAGTTTCGGAAGAGTTTTCTCCTAATGACAGATTTCTTTATGTATGTAATGTTGTCAATTTAAATCAATATGATTTATTATCAGATACGACTCATGATTCTATCGAAGTATATCTTGCAGATAGTACTGATTTTTACAAGATGGATATGCTCCAACTAGCCTTGAACGGAAAACTATATGGCTGCACCTGGAACGGAGGATTGTATGCATTGCACGTAATTAATTCCCCGGACTCTCTGGGTTCTAGTTGTGGTTTTGTCTATGGGGGGCAACCTACGCTAAGTTTAAATTCAAATGAACTTCCTAATATGATAAATTACAACCTAGGATCATTATATGGTAGTGGGTGTGATACGATATGGCCAGTAGGTATTGAGAATGTGGTGGCAAATAATTTATTGCGTATAATGCCTAACCCGGCAGACAAATATGTGTATGTTGAAATGGGAATGCAGGGCAATTATGAGTTTGATTTGCTAAATATGGTTGGGCAAATAGTGGATAAAAAAGAAACGAGGCAAGTTGATAATTTTGATACGGAACGCTTGGCAAGCGGGATTTATTTTTTGAGGGTGATTGATGAGAGCAATATAAATAATATAGCCACAAAAAAATTAGTAGTGCAGCATTGATATTTTTACCAGCGGCCAATTAGATACCATTATGGCTTTAGCCGTACAATGCCCGTATGTTGCAGGCGATGCCGTTTATATGGCACGGTCATTATACGCGCA
>PMXD01000049.1 GCA_003165895.1 Bacteroidota bacterium
ATTTATAGGAAATACCTCCTTGGATATTCATTTACACGATACCATGTTTGTTAATTCTTATTGGACCCTTATTCAGGTAGCAGCTATATTTTTAGCGTTAATAATATCGGTGAATTTTCTTTTCCCGCGTATTTTTGGCCGGCAACTTAACCAGCCTCTTGGCCAAATGCATTTTTGGCTAACCGTTATGGGCCTTTCGGTTTGTCTGTTAGGGGTTCAAAATTTTAATAATTAGTGCCATTCTTATAATTCTACTTGCCCAAATCCTATTCATCTTTAATCTCTTTTATAGTATTTTTAAGGGGGATGAGGTAAAGAAAAATTAGTCGGCTTCCCCGTACAAAAAATTACGCATCAATTCCCTTCATAACGGTCAAAATTGCTGCAAAACAAGCTATTTGTAAACTGGCACACTTTTCCTTGCATATTAAATGATTAAAACCAGAAATCATGAAAGGAACTAAAAAGTTAATGCTGTTGGTATCAATTATCTCGATGGCATTTGCAACAGTATATAGCCAGGTGGCACCTGCAAATCCCGGTCAGCCGGGTGCAGTGCAGCCGGGCAGCACACCTAACCAACCGGGCACGAACCCGGCAGGAGATAACGTTTTACCAAACCAGCAACCCGGCAGTAATAATGGTTTGCCAAACCCACAACAGCCCGGCACTATTCAACCGGGCATGCCGGGGGCGCCACAACCTGCCGTTCCGAATCAACCTGGTGCGGCGGGGATGACGGGCAATAACGGCACCGGCAGCCAGGGTTCACAGGCTCCGCCCAGCCAAAACCCCGGCCCGGGAAATGGTGGTTTTCCAGGTAATCCCAATGGGCGCTACCCGGGCACTGGCGGTGTAACCGGGCCAACGGGTAGAAATTAATATCGAAAAAATATTTCGCACGGAGATATGGATGGAAATGCAGAGAAAATACAAAAACGTATTCCCCGGCTGTTAACTCCGNNAAATCGTGGGCTATGTAAATTGCCGACAAAAAATGGTTTTAACCATTTAAATGAGGCCAAAATTTTCCAGACCCGGTTGCCCTGATGCCTCCGCGGGAAACAATTGCATTTTAAACCTTTTCCCACCATGTGTGTTTTATATCCCGTTGCAAGGATATTTTATACGCATCTGCACCCTTGTAAGTGTGTTTCGCCAAAAAATCTTCTCAAATTATCTTTCCCTGCTTTTGAAAATTGAATTAACTGTTTAGATTTGCGTCCCTTTTTGGGGGGTATTATGTCGTTTTTTGAATTTAATGAAGGAAAGTGGAAGTTTTTGACTCTGTACAGAGGGCTAAACAGAAGGTTTCAAAATTGCCGAAGTAGCTCAGCTGGTAGAGCTACTGATTTGTAATCAGTAGGTCGGGGGTTCGATTCCCTCCTTCGGCTCGTGTAGTGTTCTTTGTTTGTAGTACCTGCCTGACGGAAGGCAGGTTTACCGTTTTTGGGGAGATAGTCAAGTGGCCAACGACAACAGACTGTAAATCTGTCCTCTTACGAGTTCCAAGGTTCGAATCCTTGTCTCCCCACCAGGACGGTTTTTGATTTCTGAATGATGATTTATGAATTCTGATTGTAGGAAATGCCCTTGTATTCATTCATAAATCAAAAATCATCATTCAGCAATTAATGCGGGAGTAGCTCAGTTGGTAGAGCGATAGCCTTCCAAGCTATAGGTCGCCGGTTCGAACCTGGTCTCCCGCTCATTTAAATTGTAACTTCAACCAATTTGGTTTTGGTTAAAGGAAACAAGCCGCAGGAAGGGCTTGAACGGATGAAAGGTTAAATAAGCCGTTGTAGCTCAGTGGTAGAGCATCCCGCACTGGTGCGGGAAGGTCGCGGGGGAAGGAAGGGACGGATGCACGATAATAAGCCGTTGTAGCTCAGTGGTAGAGCACTTCCTTGGTAAGGAAGAGGTCGCGGGTTCGATTCCCATCAACGGCTCATGTGAATGTTGAATTTGGAGTAACGTAGAAGAAGGGTATCGTTCTTAAACAGGTTGTAGTTAAACATCCATAAAATATCCCTTTTACAAGGATTAAAGTGTATCATTAAAATCGACATAAACATTTAAAAAAAACAATTAAAAACAATAACAATGGCTAAAGAGAAATTTATTAAAGACAAGCCGCACGTTAACATCGGTACTATCGGTCACGTGGATCACGGCAAAACTACTTTGACTGCAGCGATCACTACGGTGTTGTCGAAAAAAGGTTTGGCAGAGGTAAGAGATTACTCTTCCATTGATAACGCCCCTGAAGAAAAAGAAAGAGGTATCACTATCAATACAGCACACGTTGAATACGCTACTGTTAACCGTCATTATGCACACGTTGATTGCCCGGGACACGCGGATTATATCAAGAACATGGTTACGGGTGCCGCTCAAATGGACGGAGCTATCTTAGTGGTAGCCGCTACTGACGGCCCTATGCCTCAAACACGTGAGCACATCCTTTTGGCACGCCAGGTTGGTGTTCCACAGGTTGTAGTTTTCATGAACAAAGTTGACCTTGTTGACGATCCTGAGTTCTTAGAATTGGGTGAAATGGAAATCCGTGACCTGTTAACCTTCTACGGTTTCGACGGCGCTAACGTTCCTGTTATCAAAGGCTCGGCCCTTGGTGCTTTGAATGGTGAAGCTAAATGGATTAAATCTATTGATGATTTAATGGAAGCAGTAGATAGCTACATCCCGGTCCCTCCGCGCAGGATTGACCTTCCGTTCCTGATGCCGGTAGAAGACGTGTTCTCTATTACAGGCCGTGGAACTGTTGCTACAGGCCGTATTGAAAGAGGTGTTATCAATTCTAACGATTCAGTTGAAATCATCGGTTTACAAAAAGAAGGCGACAAAGCCCTTACTTCAACTGTAACAGGTGTTGAAATGTTCAAAAAAATACTTGACCGTGGCGAAGCCGGCGATAACGTTGGTTTGTTATTAAGAGGTATTGAAAAAGAGCAAATCAAACGTGGAATGGTTGTGTGCAAGGCAGGTTCCGTTACCCCGCACACCGAGTTTAAATGCGAAACTTACGTATTGAGCAAAGAAGAAGGTGGACGTCACACTCCATTCTTCAACCAATACCGTCCGCAATTCTATTTCCGTACTACTGACGTAACAGGCGAAATCACTTTGCCTGCAGGTGTTGAAATGGTTATGCCCGGCGATAACGTAACATTAACAGTTAAATTAATCTACCCTATCGCTATGGAAAAAGGCCTTCGTTTCGCTATCCGCGAAGGTGGCCGTACCGTAGGTGCAGGTCAGGTTACTGAAATCATCAAATAGTTTTTGGTTGGCGGGGATGCCAAACCAAAATAAGAATAGAGAGGCGCTCCAGATGGAGCGCCTTTTTTTATGCCATACCCTTACTTTATTAGCTTATATCATAATTAATAAAACCCGTTGCTAAATCTCCATTCCGGCTAAACTTATTACCGGTAAAGGATGTTTCATTGGCGGGTGATGCAGTTTTCACATATTGCAGGTAAAATAAAAAACAATGAAAACATGGGCTACATGTATCGTTGTACTGTTATACAGTTTGGCATTTGATACTTCAACTGCACAGGTAAGGATATGTGTATGGTGTGCATCAAATCTGAGCGAACAACCCAGCTGGGGGCCTGCCGGATATGATTACGTATACTATTATTACATGCCTGAGATTGAGGTTTACTATTACGTGCCGGACCATCAGTTTATTTATAAGGCAGAAGGTGCCTGGATAATTTCAAATACCTTGCCACTGCGTTATGCAGTTTTTAATTTTTACAAGGCATATAAAGTGGTAATCAATGACCCCGAACCCTATTTGCAGCATGAGTCCCACAAAACCTACTACGCAAAATTTAATAATAATCATAACCAGCCTGTAAATCGCGATAATGAAGATTATAAGCGTGCGAAACAGAAGAAGAAGTCTGATGGACTTATGGCTGTACAAAAAGAGTGATTTAAGGAGCAAAACAGGATTATGCTGTTATACCAGGCCTTAGAAGCTGTTTAAAATTAAAGAAAACAAATACATATAGCCACAAAGACACGAAGAACACAAAAAAAATGCTTTAAGTTTTTTGACTTTTAGGTTAAAAGCACTGTATATAGCCGCAATGTCGTTTAGTTAAGCGGGTCAAAGGTTCGACCCCGCTGGGGCCGTATATCCTTTTTACCGGTTATTTCTACACATCGAGTAGGAAGATAGCCATTA
>PMXD01000210.1 GCA_003165895.1 Bacteroidota bacterium
AACATCTTAACTTAACAACATTGATACGCCTTCACGCAAAGAACCGCGAAGAATTACAGAAATCTTTGCGGTTCTTTGCGTTATTCTTTGCGCTCTTTGCGTGAACGGCTGTTAAGAATGAATTATTTACCGTAATGGAATAGTAAATGGTTCGATAATGCTTATATAAATACATTTCAAAAAAACACCGCATGCAATTGGCTTCCAACATCTTTTAAATTCCTAAAGGTAGAACTCTCCGGGCTTTCCTTCGCCTTTCTAACTTTCATCTTTACCTGAAATTGCCAAGGGGCCAATAACCGGGATGACGAAACATCTCAAAGAAATAAAAGACATCAGTTACCAACCGCTGCGGGTCTTGCTGACACTAAGTACAAATCTTCACATACTCACCCATTGTTTATCGCTTATCAAATTATAATATTGCGCTCTTCGCGCGCTTTTAAAAATTAATCTCTCAGCACCGGCAACGAAAAATAGAAGCAAGCCCCATCGCCGGGCTTTGCTTCCACCCACACGCGGCCACCATGTTTGGTTATAATGCGATGCACTATGGCCAACCCAATACCGCTGCCTTCAAATTCATCATAACTATGTATGCGTTGAAACGGGACAAACAATTTACCGGCATCTTTCATATCAAACCCTGCCCCATTATCTTTTATATAATATATTAACTCGCCTTTACCTTCCATCATCCCTATTTCAATTACTGCAAATTCCTTTTTCGAAGAATATTTAAAAGCATTACCCAGCAGGTTAAACCAAACCTGGTTTATAAGATTAGCACCGCCGGTTGCTTTGCTAAGGTTATGCCTGATTATTTTTATCTCCCTGTTTTTATAAACAACCAGCAGCTCGTCAATTACCTTCTTTACCTGGGTATCCATATTAACCTCGCTGTAATTAATAGCAGCCCGGCCTAGTTTTGAAAAAGACAACAGGTTTTTGGTCAAATCGCTCATACGCCTGGCGTTGTATGCAATAATTTCGAGATACCCTTTTATTTCAGGGGTCAACTCCCCTTTATGCTCATTAAGCATAATTTGCGAAAACCCCAGTATAGACCTGAGCGGCGATTGCAAATCGTGCGAAACTGTATAGTTGAAAGATTCCAGTTCGCGGTTAGCTTCCTGGGCCATGGCTATGCGGTCCTCTTCTGCTTCCTTATCGCCGGTAACGTCAATTATAATCCCATTCCATATTACGCTCCCATCCGGCTGCTTATCCGGCAAAGCATTTGCCCTCATCCATTTGTATAAACCGGTAATTCCATCTTTTATCCTGAAAACAAACGTGCGCTGGTTCAATGTTTCGGCTGCAAAAAAATTCCTCCTCATCACTATCTTCATATCGTCAGGGTGAACCAACGCAAATCCAACATTAGCATCGGCGTAAAGTTCCCGGGATTGAATGCCCAAAAAATTATCGATACTTGCGCTTATGAAAGTAAAAAAGCGGGTTCCGTCAGGTTCAACCTTAAACTGGTAAACCAGGCCCGGCAGTGCCCCGCTAATCGTCCAAAGGCGCTGAATAGCATCCTGTGGCCTCACTTCACCATTAAGAGGTTGTTGGTTCGGATTTTCCATTTTACTTTATAAGCTTCTTCAATTGAACTACTTTATTCTATTATGCTTGTATTCATATCGCCGGCCATTTGCAGTAGTATCTCAGGTACTCTCTCAAATTCATTTGTCTTATCCAAAAAATATTTTGCACCCATTTTTATACACTTATTGCGATAAGCCGGCCCCGAAAGGTTTGTAAGCATAATAACCTGGATATTCGGAAAGCCTTCGGTTAAAACCGCCAGCAGCGTTAAGCCATTTCCGGCAGGTGCATTCTCTTCCAGGTAAATATCCAGTATCACCGCATCGGGCTCGCATTCTTCAATTAAAACAAATGCTCCATGCACATCCTGGGCCACACCCGAAATTTCAACCTCATCCAACGCATCCAGTACCTGGCGCAATCGGCTTACAATAAGTGGCGAATCGTCCACTATTACAATCTTCAGTATTGACGGTTTCATTTGGGATGCCACAATTGTCATATTTTACAACGCAAAGATGGGTCGGCAAAAGCCAGCAGGAAATAGTATAAACTATGAAAATGATGTAGCGGTTTGCACTACAAGCCGGGTATCAGGCCAAACTGTTATCCAGCGCGTAGCGGGTAAGTTCAGCATTATTATGCAGGCCAAGCTTTTCAAGAATACGGTTGCGGTAGGTGCTGATGGTATTAACGCTTAAAGATATTTCATCGGCAATTTCAGAAACAGTTTTACCGGAGGAAATGAGTTGCAGCACCTGCATTTCGCGGTCTGATAATAATTCGTGTGCCGGTTTTTCGGTACCCCCTCCGGCGCCTTCGGCAAGCTTTTCGGCCAATGCAGCAGAAACATATTTTCTCCCCGATAATACTTTATGTACTGCAGCTATCAACTCCTCAGTAGCGCTTTCTTTATTCAAAAAACCTGATGCCCCGGCTTTTAAGGCCCTTAATGCGTATTGGTCTTCGGGGTGCATGCTCAGCATTAATACGGGGGCTTTAACGCCATCGGCCCGCAGCTGTTTCAATACATCAAGGCCATTGCGGCCCGGCATTGAAATATCAAGCAGGATAACATCCCAGATTTTGCTTTCTGCTTTTTCAAAAACCTCATTACTATCACTTACTTCTTCAATTTCAGCTGATGCAAATTCCTCTTTTAGCAACTGACTCAGGCCCTTGCGAACAATAGCGTGGTCGTCTATAATCAGAAATTTCATTGGTGTAAGTTAATCATTTTCAGATAAAGATAAAGGTACAGTAATTATTATATGGGTGCCTTCATCTAACCGGCTGTCGAGTATTATTTCGCCATGTAACATAGCCACCCTCTCATTGATGCCAATGAGTCCCAGGGTGTTTTTACTTTTCACTTCATCTATGCTAAACCCAATGCCATTGTCTTTTATTGATAACCTGAGCATGTGGCCTGAAAGTTCAATTTGGGTTTCAACCAAAGTTGCATGGGCATGGCGGGCTATATTGGTAAGCACTTCCTGGTAAACCCTGAATACGGCGGTTGAACACTTTTTCTGTATTTCCATTTCGTTTACCGCGGAATTAAAAACCACCTTTATACCGGTCCGTTTTTCAAACTCATTGCTCTGCCATTCCAGCGCCGCTATTAAGCCCAGGTCATCTAAAATACCGGGCCGCAGGTCTGAGGCTATCCGGCGCACTGTTTTAACCGTTTCATCAATCAGCAACAACATACTGTTTAATCTTTCAGAGGCTTGTGTGTCATTAACGGCTAATTTTTTATTTATCCATGAGGCATCCATTTTAAGGGCAGTAAGCTGCTGCCCTAATTCGTCGTGTATTTCGCGGGCTATAAAGGCCCGCTCCTCTTCCCTTACGGTTTCAAGATGCATATTTAGCAGCCTGATATCGTCATAAGATTTTTTAAGCTGCTCTTCAATCAACATCTTCTGTGTAATGTTTTCAGCTACCGAAAGAATGGCCGGCCGGTTATTATAAACCATCCGGTGTGATGAAATATCCATATACATTAATTCGCCGTTCTTTTTAAAATGCCGCCAAACCGCCCTGGAGCTGGTATCAGGTTCAGTCAGCATTCTTTTAGCAAAACTCTTCAACTTCTCTTTGTCCTCATCAGGACGGTAGTCCAGCACAGATAGTGTTTTAAATTCTTCACGGGTGTAACCATACTCCTGTAATGCAGTATTATTTACTTCCAGTACTACCATCGCTTCAAGGTCCCAGATAATAATGACTGCCGGGTTGTTATTAAATAAGTACCGGTATTTCTTTTCTGATTCCTGTATAGCGTCTTCTGCTTTTTTTCTTTCATCAATATCCACGCTAAGCACAAACAGCCCTTCGGGATTGGGCTGGATACTTAGCTCAAACCATTTGGTTGGGCCATCCGGAAATATTACATTATATTCAATATGTTTTGAAATGTTTTTATCCCGGCACTCCTCAAAAATTTTAAACAAAGGGGTGTCTTCAATGCCCGGGTAATTTTCCATTAAAGTACGGCCAAAAGTTTCTTCTTTTGAATATGGGCCCTGTTGGGCAGCAGCATCATTTACATACAGGCAGCGCCAGTTTTCATCAAACAGTTGTATGCCCTCCAGCATCCTGTCAAGCGTAAGCCGGAGGCGCTTTTCGCTTTTTACAATTTCTGCCTCTGCTTTTTTCCTTTCGCTAATATCAATACCCATTCCAATAAGGCATTCGTCATCACCAAATTTGCCCGGGTAGCCATTAAAAAAATATGGAATCTTTCGGCCGTCTTTTGTTAAAAGGTCCGCCTCCACTTCAGCTTTACCCAAAGTGAAAACTGCCCCGATTGTTTCGATAATCATTTCTTTATCCTCCTCATCAAAAAAAGCAAGCGGATTCATCTGGCTAATCTCTTCGCTGTTATAACCTGATACAGATTCGAGATTTCTGTTCCAGCGAAGATATTTTCCTTCGCGGCTAAACAAATAAAATACTCCGGGCAAACTATTAATAATGCGATCTGAGTAACCTTTTTCTGCTTCAGCCTCTTCCTCGGCCCTGCGCCGTTCGGTAATGTCAACCATAATATTTACGGCACCCGTTATTTTTTTCGAACTATCATAAAGCAACGTATGATGCGAAAGCACATTACGCCGGCTGCCGTCTTGTCTTTCAATAATTACCTCATCACCATGGGCCGGTTTCCCTTCGTTTAAAGCAACGGCCATGGGGCCGGTACCCCGTTCAATAAAGGCCCCATCTTTAGTATAAAGTTTGGCTGCCCCACCCCATTTATCTTTTCCTGTTACCGGTTCAACACCCCACAAACGCACCGCAGCCTTGTTATATAACATTACGTACCCCTCCTGGTCGCAGGTATAAACCGCTTCCGGCATCTCTTGTATTAATTGCCGGTACCGGAACTCGCTTTGTTGCAAGGCCAGGTCAATCTTTTTCCGTTCGGTAATGTCTTTAAAAAATACCGATAAACCATTAGCCGAAGGATAGATGTTGTTTTCGAACCATAGATTATAAGGTGCATGGAATTCTTCCAGGTAAATGTATTTCTGTAGTTGCATGGCCATATAATACGCCTTATAAAAGGGTGTATCAACAAAATCCGGGAACTCGGTCCAGATGCATTTCCCAATTATTTTATCGGGGTTACAGCCAAATATCTCACCTGCTTTTACATTCATATAGGTAAAGCGCCAGTTTGTATCAAGCGCTACAAATGCATCGCTTACCCTTTCAAGTGTAATCCGGTAATTCTCTTCCGTATTTCGTAGTTGAATACTTTTTTCATCTACCAGCTTTTTTAAACCATAGGGTTGGCGGGTTACATATAAAGCCAAAACACCGCCAAAAAGCGACAGTATAAAACCCAGAAGCGAAAACGGAATAATTGCAGCCGGTGCTTCTGACTTTTTAGGCTTCACATATATTTTCCATTCCCCATTCGGCACAAATGCCGGGTTAGCTATTTCATCCCTGCATAATTCAGGGTTGGGTAAAAAGAACTCCAGTTTACCGCTTTGCGGGTTTTCTTTGGCCAGTTGGTAAATATAAGGCCCACTGCCGGCGCTATCCATTTCAGCCATATGAATAAAAGTTGACAGTTTAATGAGGGCTACGGAGAACCCCCAGAACTTATCTCCAATAAAAATTGGCAGGCGCCCTACAATACCATACCCTCCTTGCTTTAGTTTAAAAGGCCCGGCAAAAAAAAGCTGTTTCTTTTCGATGGCTTTGAAGGCCTCTATACTGGCTATGGAATCGGCCAGAACGTTATATCCTATTACAGATTCATTTCCTTTTACGGGATATACGTGAGTAATGGTTCCGCCTTCCTCCAGTTCAAGAGCATCTATAAACCGGTTCGATTCCAATATCCGCCTGGCTATTGAATCAAAATCATCAGGTACGCCGTATTTTTTTATTACAAAACTAAGTGTTTGAGTGGCCGAAAGGCTATTGCTTAATGCCGTCTGCAACCTCTCTTTTACCAGGTTGGCAGCGTTGCTCATTTCGCGCGACCGGGCCGATTTAAAAACCAGATAATGCTGGTAGGCAAGAGATTGGGTAAGGGCCAACAGCACAAAAAACACAGCCAGCCCTGCAACAACGGGCTTTTTGAAAATCCGAAACACATTAAAGGTGTTCATAGCTTTGTTTTAACTGCTGGCGGTATTTAAGCAACCTAAAGGTGCTGAATTTGTTGCCATTTATCAAAATTTGTTTTATTTTAAATATACCGCTATCGTTTAACGCTACCCATTAGCCGGAAACAGCAGTTAGGTGGCGCATATTATAATTGCCTGAAAAAACATCATTTCCCGCCCCTGGTGGCATAGCATAAAAATACCCTGTGATAACGCAGGTTTCACAGGGTATATAAATTCAGTCATCGCTCCCTTTTTTAAGGAACTAACAGGCATAAGTGCAGATTGCCAAAGGCATTCTCAAAAGAGTAATGTCCCTGGTTAAGCTAACTATTTACGCACCTTTTTACCGGCAGGGGCAGCCTGTTCAGTTACCCATTTACCCTTTTTATGCTCGCCTAATACTACAACCTCTTTACTCTTTTTGTATTCTTTGGCAGCTTCTAACATGCTTTCGCTGTTATCGCTTCTGATTTTTATACCCGAGTTGGCTCCTTTGTTACGAACTTCTATATAAAATCCGTCCTTTAATGTCACTGGTCTTGTTGGTGGTCTACCCATATCGTTTTTTGTTTTAACGGAGGGAAGATACACTTTAAATTTTAACAACTGCATGTATTTGCGTATTTTATCAAATAGAACACAAATACATAGCCACAAAGACACTAAGAACACTAAGAAATGCAAATATTGATTATTGCCTTTATTCATAAAACTTAGTGCTCTTTGTGCCTTTGCGGCAAAAAACCTATGCGTTGGCGATTTATTGAAATTTTGAGGGCGGTAGTTACGTACCAACTACCTATGTTTGCAGCCATGAATCTTTACCCGTTAGTTAAGCCCTTACTTTTTCAGCTTGACCCTGAGGAAGCCCATCATCTAACAATCCGAAACCTGCAATTGGCTGGTAAACTGCCGTTTATGCTTTCGTTTATAGCCGGCGGTAAACTTGAGCACCCCAGCCTGTACCGTAATTTTTTAGGGCTTGATTTCCCAAACCCGGTTGGTTTGGCGGCTGGTTTGGATAAAAACGGAGAGGTAATTGACGAAATAGGCGCACTGGGATTTGGTTTTATTGAAATTGGCACCATAACGCCTAAACCTCAGCCAGGTAACGATAAGCCCCGGCTTTTCAGGCTGGTAAAGGACGAGGCCCTGATAAACCGCATGGGCTTTAATAATATAGGCGCCGATGCCGCTGCCCAAAAATTAAAAAGAAGAAAGACTGACATAATTGTTGGGGCCAACATTGGTAAAAACAAGGTTACCAGCAATGAAGATGCCATCCGCGATTATGAATACTGCTTTAAAGTTTTGTTTGAACATGCCCATTATTTTGTGGTAAATGTAAGTTCGCCCAATACCCTTGGTTTAAGGGCCTTGCAGAATAAGGACGCACTGGCCGCCATTCTTAACTCGCTGCAGGATGTCAATAACAGCAAGCCTAAAACCAAGCCCATCCTGCTAAAAATTGCACCTGACCTTACTGATGAACAAATAGAAGATGTGATGATGGTGGTTCAGCAAACCAAAATACAGGGTATTGTGGCTACTAATACTACTATTGCCCGCGCCCATTTAAGCTATACACCTGCTGAAATTGAAAAATTCGGCGCCGGAGGGCTTAGCGGCAAACCTTTAACCGCGCGCGCCACAGAGGTTATTAAAAAGATAAAGCTTGAAACCCGGAAACTGAACCTTGATATTACGCTGATGGGAGTTGGCGGTATTATGAATGTGCAGGACGCTGAAGATAAGTTTAACGCCGGTGCCGACCTGATACAACTATATTCCGGTTTTATTTACCGCGGCCCGGCCTTAATTGCCGATATCAAAAGGGCGTTAATAAAATAAGCAGGTATACCTTCCATTATTAGACCTCTTTCATAATTCANNCGAATTGTGAAAGAGGTCTATTGCCGTTTTTACCGGCATTTACTACTTCCTGAATTCGGAAAACCTAAGCAAACCGGATCGTTGGCAAGTTCACAACGTGCATAATAACCTCATTATCAGCATGATTAAATTCAATGAGGACTTTATTTGGAATTATTCTAAATAAAAAATTTATTTGCACTGCTATTTAGAACTAATCTAAATAAGCAATATTGAGCTTAATAAATTCAAACCCCTTTAGTTAAAGCCACCAATGAAAAAAATAGTTACGCTTACCATAACTGCGCTGTTGTTCTTTAAAATTACTTTGGCCCAATCTATAAGCGGTACGGCTATTGATTCATCAAACCATCAGATAATAACAGGTGCCATAGTTTATATACCCCAACTTAAATCAGGTTCAACTACCGATGCTAAAGGAAATTATAAAATAAGCCCGGTTTCAAATGGCACTTATGATGTAGAGATAACCATGTTTGGCTATGCACCCCTGGTTAAACAAGTTACCATACAGGGCGATGCAACACTTGATTTCTCTATGCCTGCTTCTTCATCCACTCTTAACGAGGTTGTAATTACGGCCTTGGGTAACATTACCAATACGCTGCGCTCGCCGGTACCGGTTACCATAGTTACACATGATATGATGCTGCAGCAAACTTCAACCAACGCTGTTGATGCCATTGCCAGCCAGCCCGGTATTACAGAAATTACCGAAGGGCCGGGCATATCCAAACCGGAAATAAACGGGCTGGGATATAACCGGGTGTTAACGCTTTTCGACGGCGAAAGGCAGGAGGATTTTCAGTGGGGCGATGAGCATGGTATTCTGATTGACCCTAATGCTGTATATGATGCTGAAATTATCAGGGGGCCCGGTTCGTTGCAATATGGTGCCAATGCAATTGCAGGGGTTGTCAGCTTTAAATCAGAACCTTTTGCTGAAAGCGGAACCGTGCAGGGCAGTGTCCTTACAGAGTACCAGACCAACAACGGCATGATTGGCACCTCGGCAGATATTGGCGGAAATAATAATGGGTTTGTATGGAATTTACGGGGCAGTAGTGAAGAAGCACATTGTTATACCGACCCTAAAGATGGGTATGTGTGGGGAACCGCATTTGTACAGCAAAACATCAGGGGGCTTTTGGGGCTGAACAAAAAATGGGGTTACAGCCACCTGTCATTTAGCGTCCTTCATCGTGAGATTGAAGTACCGGACGGCAACCGCGACAGCGCCACCGGGCAATTTGCGTTTGATTATCCGCAAAACGGGCAGCTTTTCCCCAACAGAACTAATTTTTTGTCGTACTCGCCTGATATAGCTGGTTACCAGGTTTTAGACCATTACGAAGTTTGGTGGCAGAACAGTTTTAATGTGGGCAAGGGAAAAATTGAAGCCGATCTGGGTTATACCCAAAGCCACCGGCAGGAAATTGATACCGGTACGGTTGCCGAATACAATATTACCGTGCATGATATTCCATACTCGCTTAAATACCGGTTGGAAGATTCCCGCACAGGGTTAAAGCTTACCGCAGGCGTTAATGGTATGTATGAATTCGGGGCAAATGCGCCTGAACCGCCGGCACCGTATATCCGCTATTCTGAAATACCTAATTATACAGATTTTGACCTGGGTGGGTTTGCCATTCTGCAATGGGATTATAAAAACCTGACCATCAGCGGCGGTGTGCGTTATGATATGCGTGATATTACCGGCCAATCCATGTATCTGCTTAATTATGCTACGCCCGAACAGCAAATAGTACCGGCAGGCACACCGGGGGCCTATACCCAGTATACGGCATTTCACGACATATATACTGCGCCCTCAGGCAGCATAGGGGCATCGTATCAGTTACCTAAAAACAACTATATAAAGCTTAACCTGGCACGTAGTTACCGGGCACCTTCGGTACAGGAATTAAACTCTAATGCGCTGAACGCCGGCTCCAACGCTTACATCATAGGCAACACCCACCTTAAAGCCGAACAGGGCTACGAAGCAGACCTGGGCTACGGATATAATGGCAAAGACGTAAATTTTGAAGCAGACGGGTTTATAAACTATATAGATAATTTTATTTTTCAGAACCGGCTTGCCAGTAAATTTGGAGGAGACTCAATTGAGCAGGGGTTTCCGGTATTTCAGTATTTAGCTAATACCGCCATTATTGAAGGGGTTACAGGTTATTTTAATATCCATCCGGCTGTTACAAAATGGCTTGAAATAGATAACGGGTTTACCTATATCTATTCTTATCTTCCTCATCAAACTGATTCAACACAACATGTGCCATTGACACCAGCACCACGTTTAACTTCACAGGTTAAATTCAGGATACCTACCGGGCACACTTGTCTAAGCGGATTGTATGTAGAGTTTGGATTAGAGCATGACTGGGCGCAGAATAATATTTACAGCGAAATGTATACAGAGTTGCCCTCCGAAGCTTATACCCTGTATAACGCAGGAATAGGAACCAATTTTGTGAATAAGAAAAATGGCCGTGTAATATGCTCGCTGTTTATTAATTGCACCAACCTTACCAACCTGGCTTATGCCAGCCACCTGAGCCATAACGCATACTTTTTGGCCTATAACGCCACGCCTGCTGTTGTTACCCAACAAAGCATGGGTATTTATAACATGGGCCGCAACGTGGGCTTTAAACTCCTTTTCCCTATTGGCGGTCATAAAGTTTCTGATATGGAGAAAGGGATGGGGGAATACAAGTAAAACGAGCGCAGTACAAATTGCAAGTAGCGTGCCCCGCGCAAAGCCGCAGGTCAGGCTATCCGTGGAATTTATCCCCCTGTAGCGTGTATCTTGAGCGAAGCGTCTCGCTTCGCTCAGCTATGTTTCTAGCGTCACGCTAGTGCATTTTCCTTCTCCGCAGAGTCTCCCCTTTCCGGCTTTGCGGAATGGGGGACTCTGCGTTTATGCGGTCTGCCCTCAAGCCGGGTCCCCACCCAATAACGCGCGTTTTATTTTCTTCTAATTACTAAACACATACCGCAAAATATTCGCACCCATCTTCAACGCCTTTTCACGGGTTTCGTTGGGGTCTTTGTGTACGTCCTGGTCTTCCCAGCCATCGCCGAGGTCAGTTTCGTAAGTATATAGTGCTACCAGGCGGCCTTCATGAAATAAACCAAAGGCCTGCGGGGCCTTGCCATCGTGTTCATGTATCTTGGGTAGCCCATTAGGAAAATCGAATTTTTGATGGAAGATAGGATGCGAAAAAGGAAGCTCAACCAACTTACTGCCGGGGAATATCTTTTCAAGCTGCGGACGGATGTAGGGGTCCATACCATAATTATCATCGGCATGTAAAAAGCCTCCGCCCGATAAATAGGTACGCAGGTTTTCTAATTCCTGGTCGTTAAAAACTACGTTACCGTGACCGGTCATATGAACAAAGGGGTAGTTGAATAATTCGGGGCTGCCTACTTCAACAGTAGGTATATCCGTTTCAATATTCATACCCTGGTTTTGATTGCAGTATTTTGCCAGGTTGGGCAACGAGGTTGGGTTTGCATACCAGTCGCCCCCGCCATTGTATTTAAGCAGTGCAATTTTAAGCGGCTTATCGTTGGATGTGAACGAAAGCATTGCACACGCCATCAAGAATAAAAAAATCATTTTCCTTACCATGCTGCTAATTTACTCCTCGTTCGCCAGATTAAAAACTGTTGTGGCATATATGCCTGCGGTCTCTAACCTTAACCTGCTTTTACCTAACGAAACAGTTTCGAAATCATTTTGTTCGGCCAGTAACACTTCTTCGCGGGTAAAATCCCCCTCGGGGCCAATCATAATTACTGCACTAAAGCCCCCATGGTAAGCATCCTTTAAATGGATAGATTTTTCATCGCAGTAAGCAATAAATCTTCGGTCCACCTCTTTAACAGACTTTATAAAAGTTTCAACTTTAGTAACAGGGTTTAACTTCGGTATAGTCAGTTTTACACTTTGTTTGCTGGCGCCAAGTAATATTTTTTCTATTCTATCCAAACGGATGTCTTTGCGTTCAGAGTGTTTGCAAATAATGGGGGTAATTTCAGCAACTCCTATCTCAGTAGCTTTTTCAGCAAACCATTCTAACCGCTCAATATTTTTTGATGGGGCAATGGCAATATGCAGGCGGGGTTTGTTTTGCTCTTCAACCTCAACCAGCCGGAATACGTGAATGGCCGTTTGTTTCTTTCCAATTCCTTCAATCCGGGCCTCGAAAAGTTTGCCTTTGCCATCAAAAACATACAACTCGTCATTCTCGCGCTTGCGCAAAACTTTTACCAGATGGGTTGATTCGGTTTCATCCAGTTCGCAATGTTCGTTTAAAGCGGCATTTGGGCAATAGAAAATATTCATGTCCCTTATTTACGGCTTAATGATTTTAAACTCGGTGCGGCGGTTTTGGGCCTGTTCTGCTTGCGTGCAGGGGTTGGTTTTAGAGCAATTGTTAAGCAACTTTTTATCGCCATAACCCACTGCAATAAACCGGCTTTCGCTAATGCCCTTACCGGTTAAGTAATTAAGACAGGCCAGGGCGCGGCGGGCTGATAAAACCATGTTTGTCCTTACACTGCCGGTAGCATCGGTATTAGAACTTATTTCAACCTGCATGCCTGAAGATGCCTGCATCCTTGCTGCAATTCTATCAAGTACTTTTTGGGCGCCGGCATCAAGGCTATAACTGCCCACACCAAAATAAACATTAGGAAGCGGGCCATCGGTGCCGGTTGTAACAGGATTTTCGGTTGCATGGTTGCCGGCTGTTGATTTGTGAGCCGGGATATTTTTTGAAGCGGTAGTGGTATTACCGGCATTCCTGTTACCGGCAACCGGTTCAGCAGCTTTACTGGCCGGTACTTTGTTTTCCGCAGATTTACCCACCGCGGCATTGTTTGCGGTCACTTTTTGCGAATAAATCATCGGTGCATCTTCTTTAAGCACCTGCCCCGATTTTAAGCCAATGGTGGAGATCGGCCTTACAAAACTTTGATACGCACCCTGTGTCCCCTCGCCGTTAACCTTCAGCACATAATCGCGATTGGGCTCCAGATTAAATTTTGCCACTCCATCAACGATAGTACCCTGGGCTACGGTTTGTTGCGTTGCAGCATCAACCACTATAGCCGAGAGGCTTTGCAACTGGTCGTTACCGGGTTCAGATATATTAATATCCAGTTCAATAGTTCCCTGGTGTTTCAGATATATTACCTGGCTCATATCAGGCGAAGCGCTTAGCTGACCAGTATAGGAAGAATAACCAGGTTTATTGACGGCAACAGTTACCATCATTCCCGATTCAAGTTCAAAGCACAACTCTCCATTCGCATTACTGGTGGTATTTTTATGGGTACTGTCGCCGGCGGTTATGGTTACTGCTGCATCAGGTACCGGCAATTGAGTATCGGCATCCAGCAAAGTATCGCAAACAGAATTTGTGTTAAGCGTAAAGTGGTAAATGTCATTTCCGCCCATACCTCCCGGCCGGTTAGAAACAAAATATCCCGAGCGGCCATTGGCATCGGCAATGTAACCAAAATCATTGCGCGAAGAGTTAAGCGGTGCACCGGCATTAAGCACACGGCCCCATGCACTGGCTGTTGGTGTTGCGGCATAAATATCTAACCCGCCTAAACCCATGCGCGAATCGGAAGCAAAATAAAGCGTGCCGTCATCTGCTATAAACGGGTAACCTTCTGTGCCGCTGGTATTAATGCTGCTACCCAGGTTTACCGGTGGCCCCCAGGTATTACCCTGTTTTTCGCTTACATAAATATCCGTTTCACCCAGCCCGCCGGGCATATCGCTGGCAAAAAACAACCGGTTCCCATCTTTCGAAAGTGACGGCTGCATGTAATTATTGTTGTAATTAACGAAGGGCAGAGTAGTAATGTTGAACCATTTTTGTGCAACCGTATCATAATCGGCATGGTAAAGCCCAAGCTTCATTACGCCATCATCACTTTTGTGCTTGTAATTGCTGCGGGTAAATATCATTTCGTGCCCATTGCTGTTAAATGTAGCGGGGCCCTCGTCAAGGTGACTATTTATATCGCCTTTAATCTTCTGCGGCTTTGCCGGGTTCGATGCATTGCCACCGCGTAGAAAATAGAGGTCGTAAGTTCCCTTTTTGCCTAACGAAGGACGGTTGGAAGTAAAACAAAAGGTATATAAACACAGGGTAGGGCCTTCATCGTTTTCAGCAGAGTTTTCGGGAATGTTGGTTACCTGGTAATGCGGGTTGGGTATTACCAAAGACTGAACGTTGGTTGCAAAATTTCTGAACTCATCGTTCAGTGGGTCGTTGGGATGTTCTTCGGCGTATGCCCGGTATTGTATATCGGCTACTTCGTATTTGCCATTCATCCTCAATACCTGCGCATAGTAAAATTTATCAATGGCGCCTGCTTTGGGGCTGCCTGCAAGTATCTGGTAAACAGCTTCAGCGCTCGAATAATCACCTAAGGCCATCAGCGCTTTTGCCAGTTTTTCTTTAGCTGTTATATCGCTAAGGTTATTATCAGCCGCTTTTTTATAATAAGCGGCAGCCTCGGCATATTCACCCTTTTGCATAAACAAATCACCCTTTTTAATATTGGTGCTTTGAGTAAAAGCTGACAGGCCGATAAACAGGCAACAGGCTGAAAGAATAAATCTGCAATACATTTAATGTTATTTATAAATGAGTAATACCCCGCTAAGTTATAAAGTAATAGCAATTGGCCAGCGTAAAGGGCAGAAAAGGCCAGGGCAATCGGGTCTGGAAAATTTTGGCCTCATTTAAATGGTTAAAACCATTTTTTGCCGGCAATTTACATAGCCCACGATTTAAATCGTCGGCTATGTAAATTGCCGGAAAAAAATGGTTTTA
>PMXD01000136.1 GCA_003165895.1 Bacteroidota bacterium
ATTAATTGCTGACGGTATAATGGAGGAGGTTGAGGAGGACGAACTTATGAGAGATGAAGGCACTTATCTTGGCGAAGACAGCCAACTATATAGGCTGGACTACGCGCATAACTTTCATGACATGCGCGAGAGGCTTATAGAAATACTTTTGGATCTAGGATTTGCAGATATAGTTAATGGGAAAATTACTTTGTTGAAAAAAATGATAGATGAAATAAAAGAAGACATCAAGCAAGAAAATGACAATACCCTTGCCCTTCTAGAATAACTTAGCTGGGATAAATGCGCTTGGACTTACTTCCAAATTAATAAAGCGGTCGAGCAACAACTTTCCCACCTTCCTTGCATCTTTCCGCATCCTTGCTATTTTCGCACCACCTAATTATTAACCTTATAACCTAAATACAATGGCAAGCCCGGTCAGAGATTTTATTACGCATCATTACCGTCACTTTAATTCAGCAGCTTTAATTGATGCAGCCAAGGGCTACGAAACCCATTTGGCTGAAGGCGGCAAAATGATGATAACACTGGCCGGAGCTATGAGCACCGCAGAGTTGGGTATCAGCTTAGCCGAAATGATCCGCCAGGANNACCGGCGCCAACCTGGAGGAAGACTTGATGAACCTGGTTGCCCACAGCCACTATAAAAGAGTGCCCCACTACCGCGACCTTTCACCACAGGAGGAATGGGATTTGTTGGAGCATGGCTTTAACCGTGTAACCGATACCTGCATACCTGAGGAAGAGGCTTTTCGTCGCTTGCAAAAGCATATCCACAAGCTTTGGAAAGAAGCTGACGATAAAGGCGAAAGATACCTGCCGCATGAGTTTATGTATAAAATGGTGTTAAGCGGCGTGTTGGAGGAATACTACGAAATTGACCCTAAACACAGCTGGATGATTGCCGCAGCTGAAAAGAATCTGCCTATCATCTGCCCGGGTTGGGAAGACAGCACCATGGGTAACATTTTTGCTTCTTACTGCATTAAAGGCGAGTTAAAAGCTACCACCGTCCGCGGGGGTATTGAGTATATGGTTTGGTTAAGCGACTGGTATAAACACAACAGCGGAGGCAAAGGCGTAGGCTTTTTCCAGATTGGCGGCGGTATTGCAGGAGATTTCCCTATTTGCGTGGTGCCAATGATGTACCAGGATTTAGGCTGGACGGATGTTCCTTTCTGGAGCTATTTCTGCCAAATCAGCGATTCAACAACTTCTTACGGCTCTTACTCCGGCGCAGTGCCGAATGAGAAAATTACCTGGGGTAAGTTGGGTATTGATACCCCTAAGTTTATAGTAGAAAGTGATGCTACTATTGTGGCGCCGCTGATATTTGCTTACTTGCTGAAGTGGTAGTTTTTTTGCCACAAAGGCACTTAGAACACTAAGGAATACAAAAGTTATTGGCTGCGGTTTTTGTGGCTATTAAAGACTAAAGACCTTCCTAGCCGAGTCTCCCTTTACGGCTTTGCGTAATGGGGACTCGGCGTATGTGCAGTCTACCCTCACGCCGAGTCCCCNNTTATGAACATTAAACTACTTCTACCGGCTTTAGCTTTATTGGCGTTGCTGTATTCGTGCAATATCAAGCCAACGGCACCCGTTCAGGCTGAAAATACACCTAAGGGCGAACTTGCATTTTTACTGCAATACAATGGTCAAATGCCATCGGAAGTAGGTTTGCTGCGGAACCAGGTTGTTCAGCGAAGGCTGGCTAATATTTTAAAGGATAGTTTTCAGGTGTTTCTCAATAAAACCATTTACGACCGGCCTATCAGTGTTTCAAAAGAAGAACAACTGGTTTTTGCCCAGTTTTTCAGTGATTCAGACCGCTCCATGCCCAGCGCTGACCTTACCATTGATGTTGAACAGGATGCCATCTGGATTGAATACCTTTCAGGCGATTCCATAGTGGAATATACAGATCATCCTTCGTTGCAGAAGCCGGGATTAAATGCGGATTGATTGAAAAATCAGGGTTCTATAAAGTTACTGTTTCAACAACTGCAACACCCCGCTTTTACCACTTGCCCCATCCACAACCTGCACAAAATAATTACCGGCAGAGTAATTTTCTACGTTAACCGGTATTTGGTTTTGGCCAGAGGTTGTTGATGCCTTCTGCTGTTTCAATAAATTTCCCTGTGCATCGTAAATATTCAGCAGAAGATTACCGGCCGTTTGCGCTGTAAAATTAATGATAGCGCTACCTGATGAAGGATTGGGGTATAAACTCATATTTAATGCGCTGCTTACATTTTTAATGCCGCTTACTGTATAACCCTCATAGTAATAATAGTAAAGGGCAGAATTTGCAAACGCCCCGTTAGTGTATAAGAGGTCCGATTCGCTAATAATATTGTGGTTACCATCAAAGCTATAAGTGTTCCATGTAACAGGCACCCAATTATTAAGCGTTGAATCCCAATTGTAGTTGCGAAACTGAGTATTATTGCCAAGTTCCCAGTCATATGATTCCTGGTAGCTATGAACGAATTCGCCCAGGTTAGCATTCCATAGCCCGTAGCTATAACTTGACAGTTCATTAGTATTAACAAACCCCCAGATGATTTGGGCGTAAGGGTTCCAGCCGCTTCCGGTCCAAACAGAAATAAGGCTTGTTTGCATATTTCCGTATGGATCAAATTGGTTGACTTGCTTATAGAGGTTTGTCCAGGCTGAACCACTCCAAACCTGGGTTACTAGTTCGGTATTCTCGAAAGAGTTAAACGTATAAAGGTATTGTGTATCGTTTTGTAAAGGGTTGCCGCTTTGCACCAGCGTGATGGAGTCGTAACCACCTGCATTATAAGTATAGGTGTATTGCGAAGCGTTAACCCAGGCCCCATTCCAGGTTTGATACAAATGCGACCCCAGGTAGTTGATCGCGTTATAGGTATTGGTATACAGGTAACTATTGGTCCATACTTTGGTGGAAGTATCCTCAGTCTGGCCGGTAATAGTTAAGGGCAGGCCCAGGCCATTTGCTGTAGAGGTAAACTGGCCGCTGGTATCCCAGCTTACATTGCTGAACTCAAAATAAGTGCCCCCGGTTTCATAAACAGGAGTCGTATCCAAAATAATCTGGTTATAATAAAATTGCCCCGAGTCGGAATATGTCCAGTCGCTGTCGTTAATAGGCGCGTAATGCATATAGGCAATTTCAGAATAACTTATCTCCCGGCTATTGCCCTCACTTTTTTGAATATCGCCATGGTTATTCAAAAGGTATTGATGAAAAGGCACATAACCGGATTGCGTTTGCGCTGATAACGAAAGGATAAGGACTGTAACTATGAGCGATAGTAATATTTTCTTCATTGCTTTATTTTATACGGTATGTGGCAAAAATAATAAATGCCGATAGAACGCCTGTTTGTTGTGAATATTATAACAATCCATCATCAAGATTTGACAACTTTTAAAAAGTTGTCAAATCTGGCGATTAAAGGCAACGTCATTAAGTTAAGAGCATACATCCACCAAACCCTCTAACTCCCGAAACGGGAGTACCGCCACCCGGAAATACAAAAATACCGCCGCCGCACATAGTTGTTCTTTTTGCTGCATGGTTGCTCCTCCGCTTCGGAGGCTGGGAGGTAGCGTAGCGCAAAAAGAACTGAGTATCGGCTTAGCTTAACGACATTGAGTCTAAAGGCCCAGCAGAAATTGCAATGTATCCACCCCATCGGCATAATCCCAAAGCTCCGGGTGTTGCGCCTGGCCGAAGGCTACGGATGAGGGGAACGGCCATCTTTCGGGTTGTGCCGAAACTATGCACTGAATCTTTTCAGCGTTTTGTTTTAACAAAGTGTTTAACACCCTTTCATCGTGCCAGAACTGGTAATATAGCGTGGAAATTGGCGATGGAATAGTGTCACTCTCCTGCAACATGATATAATCGTTAGATAAATGAGGCGTTTTATTCAGCAAAAGTAAAGTGCGGTTATAATCGTAGTTATTCATGTATTTACCATGCTGGTGCAGCCACTTATACTTTTCGAAATGCGGAAACAAGGTGGTTATATCGTACCCAACCGGCACAAATAATTTTGACACATTGCGGCACCCAAAGCCAAAATAGAGGAAAATATCATCAGCCAGCAGGTCCAGTTGTTCTGGCTTCTCCTCCCCTGTTAGTATCGCCACGGCATTCCGGTTCTTTCTTAAAATCTTCGGGTATTTGCGGAAGTAGTATTCAAAATGCCGGTTGGTATTATCGCTGCCGGTGGCAATAACTGCATCAAAATCTTTTAAGGTTTCAACTATTTCAACCTGCGCCTTGGCACCGGGGTCAATTTCGAACAACAAGTCCATTACCGGGTTAAACAGGGTATCGTCTTTAGATGAAAGCTTTATTTTCATTTTACATCCCGCCACATAGCAGCACAAAAAGTCGTGAAACCCCACCAAAGGAATATTGCCGGCAAATACCAATCCCACCGTCTTGTTTACCTCATGCATATCATATCTGGAAAGCCACTGCTTCAGTTTTTCTTCGGTCAGCATTTCCCCGGCTATAGCGTCTATGGCTATCTGAACAAACTGTGGAGTAAACCACGGATTTTTATGTGAGGCAGTAATTATATCTTCCTGTACAGCGGGCGAGTTTTTTAAGCGTTTTCCTAATTCAACTAAGTATTCAATTCTGTTTGTCATCGTTTGCTTTTCTATTTCCTTTTTAATGCGGTGCAATTTTACGCTATTCCGAACAAAGGACATGTCCCAATACAGGCCTCTCCCCGACTACGCTTCGCTGGTCGACCCTCCATGCTTCGCATAGAGAGGGAAAATGCGCCGTTATAGGTTGTATTCCCCTCTCTATGCGAAGCATGGAGAGGGTGACCGCACGAAGTGCCGGTCGGGAGAGGCCTGTATTAAATTATTTGAATGAAGCGCCTATACCTGATTTGCATTTTACTTGGCCTTTCTGTTAATCTGCGCGCCCAGCAAATAACCCAAACCATCCGCGGCACCATCATCGACCGCGAATCTAATTCACCGTTGGAAGGCGTAACCGTAATGATAACCAAAGACTCCACCATTATTGGCGGGGCGGTAAGTGATGCCAGCGGAAGTTACCGGGTTGAAAAGGTACCGGTGGGCCGGGTTAATTTTTCCGCTTCACTGCTTAGCTACAAAAAAGTGTATCAACCCAACATTCTCGTTAACTCCGGTAAGGAACTGGTGATGAATATTGAAATGGACCCCGCCATTGAAACCAAGCAGGATGTGGTGATATCCGGTATTAAAAAAGGCGAAAGCATTAACGAAATGGCGCAGCTAAGCGTGCGCACCTTCAGCCCTGAAGAAACTGAACGCTATGCCGGTTCCCGTGGCGACCCTGCCCGGATGGCCTCTAACTTCGCCGGTGTATCCGGTTCAGATGATTCGCAGAATGAACTGGTGGTGCGGGGTAACTCGCCCTTTGGTATTTTGTATAAAGTAGATAATGTGGTAGTGCCCAACCCCAACCACTTTGCGCTGGAAGGCCAAACCGCAGGCAGCGTAGCAATCCTTACCGACCGGATGCTCACTAATTCCGATTTCTTTACCGGTGCGTTCCCTGCCGAATATGGCGATGCTATCGCAGGCGTGTTTGACATCCGCATGAAAAACGGAAACAATCATCAGCACGAATTTACAGTGCAGGTAGGTGCATTAGGTGCAGAGATATTTGGCGAAGGCCCTTTTGGTGACAGCACCAAGGCCTCTTATATTTTCAACTACCGGTACGCTACGCTGGAGGCGCTGGTTAAAATGGGCATTAACATCGGCACCACGGCTATTCCCAAATACCAGGACTTTCAGTTTAAACTCAATTTCCCCCTTAAAAACGGCGATGATATTTCGATGTTTGGCATTGGCGGATATGCTACCATTAATTTTATTACCAGCAATCAAATCCGCCCCAGCGCGGCTACCGATATTTATGCCACCGCTAATGAAGACGAATGGTTTAAAACCGGTATGGGTGTAATGGGCCTTACTTACCTGCACCTCATTAACAAACACGAATATTCCAAGGTGTCTATAGCCATTGGTACCCAATATGCCGATGATAATATGAACCGGATTCAAAGGCATGTTGACCCTGTTACCGGTAACTACGTAATTGATTCTGTTTACCACCAGGAGGACTACAAATTTGCATCGCTCCGTTACACCCTGGCGTATGTGCGCAATAATAAAATAAGCGCCCGAAGCTCTATCCGGTACGGGGCCAGTGTTGAAATGCTGCAACCCGATTACTTTTACCGCATTTTAAACGAACCCGGTATTGTTGAAGGTTTGAACCATTACTACTGGGATACTTTTTTAAATGCCCATAACGAATTTCATTTTTTAATTCAGCCGTACATACAGTGGAAATACCAGGTTAACGAAAAGCTATCGGTAGTAACCGGTATGCACGGGCAGTATTTTACGCTCAGCAACAGCTGGAGTATAGAGCCGCGTTTTTCGTTTAAATACCAGCTGGCCAGTAACCAGTCGCTGTCGTTTGGCACCGGTACTTACTCGCAGATACTGCCGTTTTACCAGTATTTTGTGCAGGATACCAACGGCAACATGCCTAACAAGCACCTCGGATTTATACGCAGCTACCACGCCGTGCTGGGTTACGATGTGTTCCTGAACCACGATATACATATTAAAATTGAAACCTATTTTCAGCAACTATGGGACTTACCGGTTGATACATTTAAGTCGTCGTTTAATATGCTGGATGAGGGCACCGGGTTTAATATGTTCTTTCCGCAAAAGCAGGTTAACAAAGGCCTTGGGCACAACTACGGGCTGGAGTTTACCATGGAAAAATTTTTCACCCACAACTGGTTCCTGCTGTTTACCGCCTCGGTGTACAACTCAAAACTGCAGGGCAGCGACGGCAAATTTTATAACAGCGACTACAACGGCAACTACATCTTCAATGTGCTGGGCACCAAAGAATTTCACTGGCAAAGCAAAAAACGCCTTAACACCATTGGCGTAGGCGGCAAAATAAGTTTCGCCGGTGGGCTGCGCTATACACCGTACGATACCGCCCTCTCGCACCAGTCGGAGTTTCCGGTGGTCATAGATTCGTTGCGCGACAAATTCCAGTTCAGGCCCTACTTCCGGTTCGACGTAAAACTCAACTACCGCTGCAACAGCAAACACTTCACCCACGAGGTGGGCATAGACCTGGTAAACGTAACCAACTACAAAAACTACCTCCGCGTGCAATACATCAGCCCCCAAATCCCCCAGCAAATAGTTTACCAGCTCGGGTTTTTACCGCTGTTTTACTACCGGGTTGATTTTTGGATAGGGAAGAAGGGGAATTAGTGTGTTCAGGTGCGCAGGTGTTCATGTGTTCAGGTGTTCATGTGTTCAAGTGTTCAGGTGGGTTGAGGAGATGGCGAATAGTTGCCCCGCCACTTCAGGGAGGGGAATAAATGTGCTGGTGTGGGCAAAAAATAAAATTTCGCGTCATTGCGAGTAAGCTCTGCGACGAAGCAATCCCGGAACTACTTGCGGCCGGTTGTAACGTAACAAGAATTATAGGGTTCCCCTCGCTACCGCTCCGGTCGGGCTTTACGCTGCAACTGCTCGCTCGCAAAAGCCTCGCTGCGCGGTTTCCGCTGCAATCCCTAACCCAACAGCCGCTAACGCAACGTGTTTACCTTCACAATTCCCTCCTCGATATTTGCACCACTAAGATTCTTCACTTCGTTCAGAATGACAAAGGGTACTGAGGTCGTCAAAACCCCACTTTTGTCATCCTGATGAAGGAAGGATCTTGATGTGCTGAATGGGCAAAGCTTCAAAAATGCTGCACAACCTGCAGACATGGGAACCATCCATTACTGAATTCTGACCCCGGTTAAAGACAACGTTGCACCACCATCGCAGTGATAATAATTTCCGGTTATAATAATTGAACCGGGCTGATCGGCGGGAAAGAAAATCCCAACTTTGATTTTGGCTGTATTATACGTATAAAGATAATTTTCAGTGTAAGGCCAGTACAAACTGGTATTTGGGCTGGTATAATTGCAACAATAGCTCCAACCCCCAGACGTATTAGCAGCATTATTACCTGTAAAATAAACAGATGAGTCGCCACATTGGGTAATGATAATTGTATCATTATTAAACGCTGTTGTTTGGCCCATCGATTCATCGGATTGGGTACCCGACACCAGATACTTACCGCCTGGATTATGCATAGAAAAGCCCGGCCACACTTTAATGTTGGAATTTTCAGGCGTAGCTCCGGCATTATTGGCCTGGGGAAGTGCAGTTACATCATCGCGTTTAGTGCAACCCCAACAGCAGATTACTAAACATGCTAAAAAAATAAGGTGGTAATATCTTATGCCACTAATAAACGCAGTGGGCCGTTTTTATTTTGTTGGTGGGGTTATTTTTGTTTTAATCCGGGACGGAACCCCAAAAACCGCGCGTCATTGCGAGGAGGCTTTGCGACGAAGCAATCCCATAACTACTTGCGGCCGGTTGTAACGTAACGTTTAGCCCTCATCGCTTCGGGATTGCTTCGCAGAGCCTCGTAATGACGCATATTTTTTTAGTTTTATGCTGGAATAATTGAGTTTAAAGTATGTGGGCTCTGGAAAAGCAAAATCCTGTTGTAAGAACTATATTCAGCTTAGCTATAATTATATGGGTTGGACTCATGTTCTACTATACCGGTGTTGAATACAGGAGGACTCATCCTGTCACTCCTCAAAGTTTTGGTGCCTTTGGTTCGACCGAATTGGCAGGCACAATTAAATCAGTTGTGCCAAACGAAAAACAGAATTATTTCAACCTTACACAGAACCCAAATATATTTTATAGTGTAATGATGTATAAAATTGATACCCCCCCCGCAAGACTTCAACGCATTTGCGCTACCGGGCGATTCAATAGTAAAACATAAGTTCTCAAACTGGCTGATGTTATTTAAGGGCAAAGACATCTACTATTACAGTATTTCCAGACCGGGTAACTAATTTTTAATCCTTCACCTCGTCCAACTACTACTTCCCTCACGCACCCCCTCCCTCACCAAATAATCCGCCAAATCTAACCCTTGCTTCCGTTCGTCACCGGTGGCATTTTTTTCAAGCACCTCGGAAACTGTAAAACTGGCGAGGTGAGAGAGTTGAGTGGCTTTAAGGCTCCATTTATTAAAAGCATTCAGGTCGGGGTAGAGGACGATGTTGCGGCGTATGTGCATGGCCTCATCCCTCTGCCTGTCGGCATCTCCCTTCTCCATCAGGAAACAAAGCTTCGCATTGTAACCGGATAGAGATGGGAGAACCATCTTTGTGGTCGCGGTCGTTATTGCGGAATAATTCATGCTCGTTTAGGCACCCCCCTCACCAAATAATCCGCCAAATCTAACCCGTGCTTCCGTTCATCATCGGTGCAAATTTTTTCAAGCGCATCAGAAACTGTAATGTTGGCGAGGTGGGAGAGTTG
>PMXD01000075.1 GCA_003165895.1 Bacteroidota bacterium
AAAAGATGTGTGCATAGGCAGGCTCCAGAGGGGGACATCATTCTTTTTTCAAGCGTAGCGAAGAAAAAAGAATGGCAAAAACATCTTCCCAACACGTATGGCGTCCCTGCCAACCACTTGTATTCCGAACGACAATTTGGTTTGCACCCTATTCTTTTACAAATAACTTAGAATCTTAGTGCCTTTGTGGCAAGAATTGGCTTTGGTTTTTGCATTTAAATGTATTATTAATGTAATTTTTAACAGCTTCTTAGTGGTTCTAAGTGTTCTTAGTGCCTTAGTGGTAAATTTCCCTAAGTTAATGACATTGAATGAAACGAATACCTTGATTTAGAAGTCTTTGTTTCTGGTGCAAATACACGAGGTATGCAATTTCCCGGCCTCATCCTTCTGCTCCCGCCGTAAGGCGGGATGAAACACTTTCGGCATCTCCCTTCTTCATCAGGAAACAAATGGTTCGGCTACGCTCACCATGACAGCAATGTAACCTGACAGAGATGGGAGAACTATACAATATAGTATGCCTGATAGAAATTTAATAACTTATGTTACCTTAATAACGTTACAGTTCCATTCTTAGTTTGTTGGGTGTCGTCTAAAAAAGTAACTACCGCTTCGTAAGTGAATACGCCTACGTTTTGCATCATACCTTTATAGGTGCCATCCCAGCCAGCCATTGGGTTTGTTGTTTCGTATACCTTTTCGCCCCAGCGGTTAAATATTTTAAGGCTGACAGTTTTAATGTCTTCTCCATATATCAGAAACTGGTCGTTATTGCCATCTCCGTTGGGCGAAAAGGCATTAGGGAAAAAGGCGGTGTGGTGTGATAATATAAATACAGACAGGTAAGCAGTATCGTAACAGGTGGCTGGGCCGTTTTCAACACTTACCACCAGCATATACTGGCCGGGCGTGTAAGGACTTACCACGGGGTTAGGACAATCTACACAACTAAGGCCCAGCGAGGGTGTCCAGTTGTAGGTGGGGTTAGTAGTGTTCTGAGTGGTTACTAAAACCGACTCGCTGCCGCCCAGGGGCAGTGTAACATTATCAGGTGTAATATCAATTACAATTGGCAATGGCTGAGGAACCACAACAGTAAGGGTATCCATACATCCATTGGCATTAGTAGCTATTATGGTATGCAGTCCTGCCGAAAGTTTTTGGAAATAGCCGGTATCCTGCAAAATATATCCGTCTAAAAGGTAAGTATAGGGGCCATTTTGGGTGGTATATGGCGTTACCAGGGCAGCGCCATCGCTATATTCAGGGCCGTAGCACAAGGTAGAATCAACCTGGGTGGAAAAACTATCAGGCGTGGCTGGTTTTATGTAAACACTGGTTTGTACAATGCATCCTAGGCTGTCAGTTACCCTGATATTATAGTACCCGGTATCAAGGCCTTCAAGAATTCCGTTAGTTGCGTTAATGAAATTGACGCTATCCTGTGTGGCGCTGTAATCGTATGGAGGAACGCCGCCTGTAGGGAAAACAAAAGCTGTGCCGCTATACTGGCCCACACATTTTACAGCTATTGCCGAGTCAGTAACGTGGATTTGAGACGGTTGCCCAACTGAATCGCTGATGGTTAACATGCATCCCAGCGCATCTTCTATAGTACAGCTGTACGACCCTAATGCCAGATTGCCATCTACCTGGGTTGTGGCGCCATTTGACCATGCAAAAGTGTAAGGCGCCGTACCACCCGATGGATTAGCATCAATAGAACCATCAGTGCTGGAGAAGCATTTTGCGCTTTGGCTAACAGGTGCAGACACTAAAGGATCTGGCTGTGTTAACAGGAACGATTGGGTAACTGTGCAAAGATTGGTATCGGTAACCGTAAGGTTATAGTTGCCTGCTGTGAGGCCACTGTCAATTGGGCCGGTTTGCAGATTATTCCATCTGAAAACATATCCGGGGGTGCCACCTGTAACACTTGCTGAAACGTAGCCGTTGTTACCTCCGCTGCATGAAATTTCACCCAGGTTAAGCTGATGAATAACCAAAGGCTGTGGCTGCGTTATGTTAACCAGGCTTTCGCCCCTGCAATTATCTGAATCAATTACTTTCACATCTACCGGGCCTGCCTGTAAATTATTATAAACGGAATCGGTGCTGGCTGTATTATCCCACATAAACGTATAGGGCGGCCGGCCGCTTAGTATAGAAATAGATACACTTCCGTTATTGCCGTTAGCGCATAAAACATTAACAGAGTCGTAAGTATAACTAAGCTGGGGTACTGCAGAAATTGTATATGATGCAGTAATGCTACAGCCATGTGCATCGGTAACCATTAGCAGGTAGTTATCGGCCGAGAGGTTATTTATTGTTTGCGTATTATAAGTTTGGCCATTGGATTGTTGAACCCAACTGTAGAAATATGGTTGTGTTCCGCCTGAAGGATTAGCAGTAATGGACCCGGTAGTACCGCCAGAGCAGCCAATGTTCAAAATATCAGGGGTGCCGGGTAAAAGAGGCCCTGGTTCAGAAATAGTGTAATCTACAAAAAGCAGGCAACTATTGCTATCGGTAATACTCAGGTAGTAAATCCCCATGCTAAGATTTGAATCGGTAGCACCTGTAGTACCGTTACTCCAGATAAACTGATAAGGTGGTATACCACCGGTTGCAGTAATTGCCACGCTGCCATTATTTTGCCCGGCACATGTAACATCTGTTATATTAATGCTGGTTACGGATATAGGGGTTGCTTCGAAGATATTAAACTGAGCAGACACGCTGCAACCTGAAGCATCAGTAACAGTAACCGAATATAATCCGCCGGGTAAACCGGTGATTGAAGAAGTTGTTACGGAAGAATTGCTGCTCCAGCCATATGTGTAAGCGCCTGTTCCGCCATGCGCGAAAACCTGCGCCTGGCCGTTAGTGCCTGCACAAATAACATCATTATGGGTAATGGAGTCAATTACCAGTTGTGCCGGTGTAGTTACCGCGTAGCTGGTGGTATCGGTACAGCCATTGGCATCTGTAACGGTTAACTGATAAGTGCCTGCTGAAAGGTTATTGATGGCCTGGCCGCTAAGTTGGGTGCCCGCAGTTAAATTGGTCCAGGTATAGGTTAGTAATCCTGCGCCCCCGCTGGCATTGGCAACAATAACGCCATTGGTGTTACCGTAGCAAACAACATTGGTAATGGTGGGGGCCTGAAGGTTAATGCCATTTGCAGGCTGGGTAATAGTATACGCAGCAGAAGCCGAACAGCCAAGGCTATCGGTTGCAGTTACAGCATAGTTACCGGCAGTTAATGCAGTATCCTGTGCACCCACTTCTCCATTCGACCATTGAAAACTGACAGTGCCATTAAATCCGGCACCGGCGCTAACGGTTACAGAACCATTGCTTCCGCCAATGCAGGTAACGTTGGTTATAGAAACCTGGTTAATGGCAGAAGCGGCAGGTTCGGTAAGTATAAAGGAGGCACTTGCTGAACAACTATTGGCATCACTAACAGTAACATTGTAAGCACCCGCGCATAAATTTATAGCGGTTTGAACCGTTTGTACGGGGGTGGTATTCCATAAATATGTGTAAGGCCCACCGGAGCCACCGGTATCTATCGTTGCTACCATTCCGTTGCAGGAGCCGTGGCATGCCGGGTTAGTCAAATTGCCTGAAATGCCGACCGGGTTTGGTTGGGTAATAACAAAAGTGTCTGAGCGCACACATCCGCTTCCATCTCCTGCTGAAAATGAATAAATGCCCGGAGAAAGGTTACTGACAGATAACGCAGTTGAACCCGTAGACCATCCATAAGTAACCGGTAGCGTTCCGCCGCTAACAAGGGCAGAAGCGCTTCCATTATTAAGGCCAAAGCAGGTAACATTTACAGTGGAAACAAGGCCAGCATTTAATGTACCGGAAAGGGCTACTGTTATGGTATCGGAAACGGTATCATTTACTCCTCCGCTGCAAGGAACATAAACTGCCTCAGCTATATAAGTTGTTGCGGTTGACGGCGATACCTGCACAACGCTATCCGTACTTATTTGTGTAGTACCGTTGTACCAGCTTACGGATACAATAGATGGCCCGTTAGGTGTAAACCGCCATGCATCATTAGTGGCGGTCCATTCAGTTGCATTTCTACCCGGCACTGTGTATGCAACGGTTGCAGAATTATTTTCGATGCCTTCAACAGCTTTGCCACCGTTCCAGGCATGAAGCACATCCTTTGTCTGTATATAAATTTCAATAACGTTAGTGGTTTCGTATAACACTATCTGGCTGGTACCAAACAAAGCAACATCCGTATCGCAACTGGCGCAGTTGCTATTGGGGTCGCCGTAATAGCCGCATCTATCCCACGATACAACAAACATGCGGCATGGGGCAGCGCCAATAATCTGGTAATAAATATTGCCCTGGTGCGTGGGGTCAATATCCTCCCAGGGGCCCATTACACCATTGTTAATCTCTGAGCTAATGTCGGCGGCTGTAGGAATCGGATTTGAAATAGGCCAGGGATTATAAGCTCCGTGGTTTACGGTATTAAATGAAATATTACCATTAGAACCGATGATTAACCTGGTATAAGCTGTATCGAAAAAGCAGAATTTGAATGGCAGATTAATAATAGCCGACCAAAGGTCATCTGTATGAACCAGTACATCTGTGCCTGTAGTATACGAAAAGGGGTTATAGGTAATCTGTGAAACTCCGTAACTGCTGGTAGCGCCCGCGTCAAAAGGAATGGCAGTTAAATTAGCGGAGCCTGTTCCGCAAGGCAATTGCAGCGTATCACGGTTAGCTATTGTTGTTCCGTTATGGGCAACTGATATGGCAGGGCAACCGGGCTGTGCGTATGCTGTAAAGCAAACAATCAACAGCATAGCCGTTAAAAAAGCCTGGTTTATAGAACGTAAGAAAAGTGGTTTATTGCTGTGCCGCAGCTTCATATTCCTTTATGATGCAAAAAACCGTTCTCAGGTTGTTCACTATTTGGTAATAATTATTTAATCGTTTAGATAAAGGTATAAAAACGAGTCGATTTTCGGCTAATAAAATTTACCCCAAAAATAATTATCTCAAAAAAGCTAACCTATGTAGGGTGAATGACAGTTTTCTCTTTTCATACCATCCTTCAAACTTTGCCAATACAAACTCACCCTGCCTTGTCCTACGTGCGCCCTTTCTCTTTTTTTCAACTATGCTTTACCCANNGAGGCCGGATGAAAATACAGCCGCTTACCAAGATTTGATGGATTGAAAATTTGGGTAAAGCATAGTTGAAAAAAAGAGAGGGAATAGCCAATACAAACGCAGACTTCAGGTTTATCCAAGAAGTCTATTATCATGCCGTTCGGAAGAAGATGTTTTACCTGTCACTCTTTACCATACGGAGGGTACTTATCTCCTGCCCGTTGCGCACTTCAACAAGGTAAATTCCTGCTGATATTGCTGGGGAATAGAATTGTTGGACAGTGCCGGAAGCCTGCATTTGCTGCACTTGTAAAATCCGGCCGGTTATGTCCATCAGGCTAATGTTGTAGGTGTCGCCTGCTTTGAAGCCACTTAGCATATAGAAATCCTGGCAGGGGTTGGGATAAAGTGTAAACGATGGTGTTTTTTCAACTTCTGCAATGGCCGCAGGTATATCAGAATAAAGCCAAAGCTGCTGGCCGTTCAGAGTGTCGTATGATGCGCTGAAGGCCAGGTCATTATTAAACAGGGTAAACCCATTGGTGGCACCCAAAGGATTTACTGCTGCCCCCGGAAGTATCAGAGCCACTGTTCCGGCAACCGTACCGTTAGTAACTACCATTTGTGCTCCGTTTATTGTATCGGGGGTAGCAATAAAATATAAGTTATTATGGTAAATAGTAAAATAGGCCGGGCTTGAACTATTGATGCCGGGGTTAATATCATCGAATAAAACAGTTCCGGCGCCCGTTCCGGAGGTGGTCCACAGTTCTCCGCCATGCAAACTATCGGTGGCCTGAAAAAATATTTTGCCCTGGTACAATGTAAATTGCTGGGGGTATGAGCCTGTAGGGCCGGGGTAAATATCGGCTACCAGTTGCGTTCCGGCTGCGGTGCCGTTGGTGCTCCATAACTCAGCCCCATTTGCGCTATCGGTGGCCTGAAATAATAGCAGGTTATTCAGGGCCGTCAGGTATTGTGGGTTAGAGCTCTGATAGCCGGGAAAAATATCCAAAACCAGTTGGGTTCCGCCAGCTGTTCCATCGGTAACCCATAATTCAGTGCCATATGCGCTATCCGTAGCGCTGAAATATAGTTTGCCATTGAAAACGGTGAGGCCTGAAGGATTAGAACCAATTGAATCGGAGCCAATCTGTTTTACAAGGTTAGTTCCGGCGGTTGTGCCATCAGTAACCCAAAGCTCGGGGCCGGTAGCGCCGTTATTGGCAACAAAATATAGTTTGTTGTTAAAGGCAGTAAAATTTGAGGGGAAAGATGCCGAAATGCCGGGGTTAATGTCATCTAAAAGCTGCGTTCCGTTTAAAGTTCCGTCGCTCACCCAAAGTTCGGAACCATGCACGCTATCATCTGCCTGAAAATAGAGTTTACGGTTAAACACAAACAGGTTTTGCGGTAAAGAAGGATTTTGGCCCGGGTAAATATCTTTTACCAGGTATGTGCTATCTCTATTTGTAGCCCAAAGTTCCTGCCCATGTACACTATCATTGGCCTGGAAAAACAGCAGGTTGCTATCCACGGTTAGATATAGGGGAAAAGAGTTTCCTGGCCCCGCAAAGATGTCGGCCAGCAATTGTGCGTTGGTCCCATCGGTAAACCAGGGTTCATATCCGTGGGTGCTATCGGTTGCTGAGAAAAATAACTTGCTGTTAAATATGGTGAGGCCAGTGGGGAAAGAGCCTGCCCCGGTTTGGTTTATAACAAACTCGTTAAAGGATTGCGCGTGGGTAAAGCAAGACAGTATTAACAAAACTAAAACCGGTAAATACCTTTTGTTCATGGTAAATCATTTCAAGGCAAATGTAACGGCATTTATAAATGAATATTGAGCGGGGGCGAAAATTAAATTTGGGCCGGGTTAGTTAGTGCGTTTTTCAGCCACTATAAATCAGCCCCGTTAAGAAAATGCAGCCGCGCAAACCCTCTGACTCCCGGGGCGGGAGAACCGCTACCCAGCAATACAAAATACAACCACCGGGCAAAGTTGTTCTTTTTGCTGTGTGGATGCTCCTCCGTTTCGGAGGCTGGGAGGTAGCCCGGCGCAAAAAGAACTGTGTATCGGCTTAACTTAATGTCATTGCCCTGCTGGGACGCTATTAATGACAGATTGAATATTGCTATTAAGCTTTGACTCATCCATAGCGGCATGTGATGGGTTCAAAATATCCCAATGTCATTGACTTAGTAGCGCGTTTATAGAAGATGACCACATGCGACCCCGGATGGGGTNNTTATAGCAATATACGGCCTATAAATATACGACCCCATCCGGGGTCGCACTTGGGCGCAGGTAAAGTGACCTTACTTTTTGTTAAGTCAATGACATTGCAAAATATCCCTCTTTGAAGATAAGTTATTGTAAATGAGCAGATTAGGTATTAGACACCTAGTTTAACAATATTTTCCCTACCGACCGTTTGGTAAATTGAAAAACAGTTTCTAGCTTTGAATCCCCTTAGGACAGGAAAAAGAATATGCCAAAACAAAAGGTAGACGAGCAAACGATTATACTGGAAGCGCTGAAGCTGTTCAGGCAGAAGAGTTATTTCAATACCTCTATGTCGGACATTGCCAGTGCGTGTGGCTTGCAGAAGGGTTCCCTGTATCATTACTTCCCCAGTAAGGAGGAGTTGATGAAGAAAGTAATTAAGCAGGTGCATGAGTTTTTTAAGACGAATGTATTTTCTCATGCTTACGACAAAAGCTGTTCACCACAGGAGCGCCTGGAGAGGCTTTTTACCAGTGCAGAGGCGGTTTTTCTGGACAAAGAAAAGGGTTCTTTATTAGGTAATATGGGGGTTGAAACAGCCTTAATGGTGCCTGAATTTGCCGAACTGGTGCGTAGGTTTTTTACGGACTTTTTTCACGCAGTAAAAACCATTTACCTGGATAAATACCCTGAAAAAATAGCTACTGAGCTTGCAGAAAGAAGCGTTGCTGAGATAGAAGGGAGCCTTATGTTTAGCCGCGTATTTAACGACCACTCTTACTTAAAGAATACAACAAAGAGGATATTGAACAGGATTGATAAGACCGTGGTAGCCGACAAAGAAGTTAAGGAAACAGTATTTTAACTAAAATCGCTTACCAAACGGTTGGTAGATTTAACAAGAAGCCAGATATTAGATTTTAGAACCAAGATGAAGACAGTATAGCATGCACAACTTTAAAAACATAATTGCCTGGCAAAAAGCAAGGGCTTTGGTTAAAGAGGTGTATTTACTATTAAAGAAATTTCCGAAAGAGGAATTGTACGATTTGGTGTCGCAAATAAAGAGAGCTGTTGTTTCTGTTCCGTCAAACATTGCGGAAGGTTCTGGAAGGGGAAGCAATAAAGAGTTTTCGAGATTTTTAGATATTGCAATTGCTTCTTCATACGAAGTGGAAACACAGTTAATATTAAGTTTCGATTTGAATTATATATCAGAAGGTGAATTGAATTTGATTTCGGAGAAAACGAGTGAAGTTCAAAAGTTGATTTATGGATTTCAGAAAACATTAAAAACAGAATAATTATTTAACCAAACACCAGGATAAGTCTTGTTTCTAAGCTCTTGGTTCTAACATCTGATTATGGAAGCAGCAACCGAAAAAAAGGCAGTGCAAGTAACACCTGCCAAATCAAGAAAGATAAAAACCGTAGCCGTTTTGGGTTCGGGTGTAATGGGTTCGCGTATTGCCTTGCACTACGCCAACATAGGCCTGAAAGTTTTTTTGCTGGATATAGTAACTCCTAAACTAAGCGAAGAAGATGCAAAGAAGCCGGCATTAAGAAACAAGATGGTGAATGATGCGCTTGCTTTCGCTTTAAAGAGCAACCCATCACCTGTTTATGATAAGTCATTTGCTTCGCGCATAACAACCGGTAACTTTGATGATAATTTGTCGTGGATTAAAAATGCTGATTGGGTAATTGAGGTGGTAGTAGAAAACCTGGCCATTAAACAAGGGTTGTTTGAGAAGGTAGAGCAATTCCGCAAGCCGGGAACGCTTATTACCTCGAACACTTCAGGTATTCCTATCCATTTAATGGCTGAAGGAAGAAGCGATGATTTCCGTGCTCACTTTTGCGGAACACACTATTTCAATCCTCCGCGGTACCTGCGTTTGTTAGAGATTATACCTACTGCAGAAACTGATAAAGAGGTAATTAATTTCTTGCTGGAGTACGGTTCGCTTTACTTAGGTAAGCAGACTGTATTGTGTAAAGATACACCGGCGTTTATTGCTAACCGCGTGGGTGTATTTAGTATTTGTGCGGTGTTGAAACTGCAACAGGAGATGGGCCTTACAGTTGATGAAATTGACGCTTTGAGCGGAACTTTTATTGGTAAGGCTAAGTCGGCTACTTTCCGTACTACGGATGTGGTTGGTTTGGATACGATGGTTAAAGTTGCACAGGGTGCTTATGACAACCTGCCGAATGATGAAAGGAGAGATGTGTTTAAGCTGCCTGAGTTTGTAAACAAGATGGTAGAGAACAAATGGTTTGGCGATAAGAGCGGCCAGGGCTTCTTCAAAAAATCGAAAGATGCGAATGGCAAAAAGACGTTCACTACCCTGAACGTAAATACTATGGAATATGAACCGACTAACAAGAAGGTGAAATTCGCGGTATTAGAGGGCGGCAAGCCAATTGAAAACCTGAAAGACAGGTTGAAATTTATTTCGAAAGGTACCGACAAAGGCGCGCAGTTCTTAAATACACTTTCGTTTTATGTAAATGAATATGTAACCAAGCGTATTCCTGAAATCTCTGACGAGCTTTACAGAATTGATGACGCTATGCGCGGTGGCTTTATGTGGTCTATGGGGCCGTTTGAGCAGTGGGATAATGTGGGTGTGCGTAAGACTGTTGAGAAAATGGCAGCAGCTGGTTTTAATGTTGCGCCATGGGTAACTGAAATGTTGGCAGCCGGTAATGAAACGTTTTACAAAGTTGAAAACGGGAAAAGAAAATATTACGATATACCAAGCAAGGCATACAAGACCATTCCTGGTACCGAGTCGTTTATTATTTTAAGTGATATAGCTGCCAGCAACAAACCGGTGTGGAAGTCTGCTGCATGCCGGTTAGATGATATTGGTGATGGTATTTTGAATATAGCCTGGAATACCAAAATGAACGCCATTGGTGGCGAGGTGCTGGAAGGCATTAACAAAGCCATTGACGTTGCTGAACAACAAGGGTGGAGAGGTTTAGTGATTGGCCATGAAGGCGAAAACTTCAGCGCTGGCGCTAACCTTGCCATGATATTTATGATGGCTATTGAGCAGGATTTTGATGAACTGGACTTTGCGGTTCGCGCGTTCCAGGCATCTACTATGCGCACGCGGTATTCTTCTATACCAGTGGTTGTTGCTCCGCATCACATGACTTTAGGTGGTGGTTGCGAATTTACTATGCACTCTGATTCAGCAGTTGCTTTGGCAGAAACTTATATTGGTTTAGTGGAAGTAGGTGTTGGTTTAATACCCGGTGGCGGTGGAACCAAAGAAATGGCCCTGCGTGCCAGCGATGCTTACTATTCAGGCGATGCTATGGTACCTCAACTGGTTGAAAAATTTCAGGCTATTGCCAGCGCTAAAGTTGCTACCTCGGCATATGAGGCTTACGGTATCGGTGTTTTGGATAAGAAGAAAGATTTAATTGTATTGAACTCTGACCGCCTGATTGCTGCTGCTAAAGAAAGAGCCATTGAATTAGCCGAAGCGGGTTATGTTCAAAAATCGCAGCGCGAAGATATTACTGTATTAGGTAAAACCGGATTGGGTGCTTTATATGCGGGTGTTGCGGCGTTTAATATCGGTGGTTATGCTTCTGAGCATGATATGAAGATTGCGAAGAAGATTGCTTATGTAATGTGCGGAGGGGATTTATCTGCTGAAACAAAAGTAAGTGAGCAGTATCTATTGGATTTGGAACGCGAGGCGTTTTTATCTCTGTGTGGCGAGAAGAAATCGCTTGAAAGAATTCAGTCGATCCTTACTTCTGGTAAACCGTTGCGCAATTAAAAATAATTAAAAGATTAATTGTATGACAGAGATGCCCATTCCAATTGAAGTAAAAGCACTAGCAGATTATCAAATCTGGTTGCGCTATGCAGATGGTACATCTGGTAAAGTTGATTTGAACCATTTGAGGAAACTGGAAGCTTTTAAAATATGGAATGAAACTGGTGCTTTTGAAAAGGTTTTTATTGCCGATGACGGAAGATGTATCGCCTGGAATGAAGTGCTTGAATTGTGCCCGAACGCTCTTTATTTAGATGTGATTAATAAAACGTACGAGGAATATGCCACGCATTAGCAGCTTTTACGGGATTGTTATTTACATGTATTTCAATGAGCATAATCCACCACACTTTCATGCGCAGTATGGTGAGTTTAAAACGGAAATCGCAATTCAAACACTAGCTGTTTTGATAGGCAAACTGCCACCAAAAGCACTGGGGCTTGTAATGGAGTGGGCTTCACAACATCAGGATGAATTAATGAACAACTGGAATGATTTAAGAAAGGACGGGACATGGCATGAGATACAGCCTTTGATTTAATTGTTTTGAAATTTTAAAGAAAAGCACTTGACAAAGGAGACAACAATTAAAGCTATAAATGATTTTCCTGAGCAATTTGATTTAGACATTTTAATTGAAAAATTAATTTTTATAGATAAGGTAGATAAAGGCTTAGAGCAATCTACGAATGGCAACGTTGTTAGCCATGAAGAAGTAAAGAAAATGTTAGCAAGAAAATTTAAATAATAATAAAAAGTAAACACAAAACATGGAAGCATATATCGTAGCGGGTTCAAGAACCGCAGTAGGTAAAGCAAAAAAAGGCGGATTTCGTTTTACAAATCCGGTGGACTTAGGATATTACGCAATTACCGATTTATTAAAGCGTGTGCCGGGCTTAGACCCTAAGGCGGTGGATGACTTAATAGTTGGTAATGCAGTACCAGAGGCAGAACAAGGATTACAAATGGCCCGTTGGGTAGCAGTGCGTTCATTGCCGCTTGAAGTGCCCGGTGTAACCGTTAACCGTTATTGCGGCTCGGGTTTAGAGACTATTGCTATGGCTACTGCAAAGATTAAAGCCGGTATGGCCGATATTATCATAGCCGGTGGTACTGAATCCATGAGTTTGATACCTACAGTAGGATATAAAACCGTGCCTGATTATGCAATAGCGAAAGACCATCCGGAATATTTTATTGGCATGGGATTAACTGCAGAGTTAGTGGCTACAAAATACGGTGTTAGCCGCGAAGCACAAGATGAGTTTTCTTTTAACTCTCACCAAAAAGCAATTGCTGCCATTGAAGCAGGAAAGTTTAAGGATGAAATAGTGCCAATAGAAATTGAAGAGGTTTATTACGAAGGTGGCAAGAAGAAATCAAGAAAGTTTACCGTTGCCCAGGATGAATGCCCACGCAAGGATACAACTAAGGAAGCTTTGGCTGGTTTGAAACCGGTATTTAAAATAGGAGGAACTGTTACAGCAGGTAACTCATCGCAAACCAGCGATGGTGCGGCTTTTGTTATTGTTGCAAGTGAGAAAGCAGTTAAGCAATTTAACCTTACACCTATTGCGCGTTTAGTAACAACTGTTTCAGTAGGTGTTGACCCTACATTAATGGGCATTGGCCCTGTTGCTGCAGTGCCAAAGGCGTTGAAGAGCGCAGGCTTGGATATGAAGGATATTGATTTGATCGAATTGAACGAGGCATTTGCTGCACAATCTATCGCTGTAATCAATGAATTAAAACTGAATACCGACATCCTGAATGTTAATGGTGGTGGTATTGCATTAGGTCATGCTTTGGGAAGTACCGGTGGACGTTTGACCGTACAAATCATTAATGAAATGAAGAGGAGAAATAAGAGATATGGTTTGATTACCGCGTGTATTGGCGGAGGCCAGGGCATAGCAGGTGTAATTGAAAGATTGAATTAAGTATTGAGTATTAAGTATAAAGTATTGAGACAAATTCAGGAATTGACGGTATGCATAATTACAGGCAATTAAAGGTATGGGAAAAAGCAATAGACATGGTAGTTGATATTTATAAAATAACTGCGGAGTTTCCGAAAGAAGAGAAGTATGGTTTGATTTCGCAAATGAGAAGGAGTACTGTTTCAATTGCATCCAATATTGCAGAAGGTGCAGGTAGAAATTCTGAGAAAGATTTTTGTCATTTTCTTGCAATGGCGCATGGGTCCAGCTACGAATTGGAAACTCAAATCATCGTATCGCAGAAGTTGAATTTGATGGCAAAGGAAACGAGCGAGAAGGTTTGCTCAAAATTGATTGAAGTACAAAAAATGAATCATAGTTTACAAGTAAAATTAAACCCGGAATTGGCAAGGAACAGCAACGCCAATGGATTTGTCTAAATACTTTATACTCTATACCTAATACTAAATCAAAAATATGTCAACTTCAACTGAAACCAAAAAAGTAGCAAAGGGCGGTGAGTTCCTGATTAAGGAAACATCTTTTGCTGATGTGTATACCAGGGATGAAATCACTGAGGAGCAACAAATGTTTGCTAAAACCACACGGGATTTTATTGACTCGCGGGTAACACCAAACGTTGTAAAAATTGACAAAGGCGACCTTGCGCTGGTGGTGCAGTTAATGCATGAATCTGCGGAGTTGGGTTTGCTAGGCGCTGCGATACCTGAAGAGTATGGTGGACTGGGTGTGGATTCTCATACCGATACTTTGATAAATGAGGAGATAGGCAAAGGCCATTCGTTTACTGCTGCATTTGCTGCCCATACCGGTATTGGCACGCTGCCTATTTTGTATTTCGGAACGGCAGAGCAGAAGAAGAAATATTTACCGGGCTTAGGGGATGGTTCTATCAAAGCAGCTTACTGCTTGACTGAACCGGGATCGGGTTCTGATGCCTTGGGCGCTAAAACCAAAGCGGTGCTTAGCGAAGATGGTAAGTACTATATCGTGAACGGCCAGAAAATGTGGATTACAAATAGCGGCTTTGCTGATATTTTTACCGTGTTTGTGCAGATAGATGGCAATAAGTTTTCTGCACTTATTATTGATGCAAAATCTGAAGGCGTTTCGCTGGGCGCTGAGGAAGAGAAGCTGGGCATTAAGGGTTCGTCTACCCGCCAGGTGTTTTTTAATAATGTAAAAGTACCGGTTGAAAATTTATTGGGCGAAGTTGGAAAAGGAGCTAAAATTGCTTTCAATGCTTTGAACATTGGCCGTTATAAACTTTGTGTATTGTGCCTTGGTGGCTCGAAGAAGGCAATTACTACTTCGGTAAAATATGCCAATGAAAGGATTCAGTTTAATGTGCCTATTTCTTCTTTCGGCGCTATTAAACATAAGCTGGCTGAAATGGCGGTGAAAACTTATGCAACTGATTCGGCTACTTACCGTGTTTCGGGTATGCTGGAAGACCAGATTGATGCTTTGGTAGCTAAGGGAATGGACAGAGTTCAGGCCAAGTTAAAAGCAGCTGAAGAGTATGCTATTGAATGTGCCATTTTAAAAGTGTTCGGTTCAGAAACTATAGATTATGTTGTTGATGAGGCCGTTCAGGTTTTTGGCGGAACAGGATTTAGTGAGGAGTATCCGGTAGCACGCGCTTACCGCGATGCACGTATCAACAGGATATTTGAAGGTACCAATGAAATAAACAGGTTGCTTGCCGTAGGTATGCTGATTAAGAAAGCGATGAAGGGTGAGTTAGACTTGTTTACCCATGCTATGATTGTTCAAAAAGAATTGATGAGTGTGCCTGATTTTGGAGGTGGTGACCCGGATGATTTTTTTGCTGCTGAAAAGAAAGCATTGCAGAATGCCAAGAAGGCGATATTGATGACTGCCGGAGCAGCCGTTCAGAAATTTATGCAGGATATTGAAAAGCAACAGGAAATCATTATGGATATTTCTGACATGCTGATTGAACTTTTTGTTTCGGAATCCGTATTGCTGAGGGTTGAAAAAGTTATCAGTGTAAGAGGCGAGGCTGCTTCATCACTGCAGATTGATTTGGCCCGGGTTTATATTTCCGACTCGCTGGAGAGAATTAACCTTTCAGGGAAACATGCAATAACTGCATTTAATGAGGGAGATACTTTGCGCATTATGCTGATGGGCTTAAAGCGTTTTACCAAATACGGGCCAATTAACACAACTGCGGCAAGAAGAAGAATTGCGGATAAGATCATTGAAGAGAACCAGTATCCGTTTTAATTGAGATTATTAACCAAAGAGCATTCATATAAAACCCAAACCCAATTCTTAAATACAATTAAAATGGAAACCACAACCGGTAAAAACACAACTTTAAAAGGCGGCGAATTTCTGATCCGCGAATCGTCATGGGAAGACACTTTTATTCCCGAGCAAATAACTGAGGAGCAGGTAATGTTCCGTAACACTGCAAGAGATTTCGTTAGAAACGAAATTGATCCTGTAATGGATAGACTGGAAATCCAGGAAGAAGGCCTGCTTGTAAAAAAGCTGAACGTTGCCGGCGAACTTGGCCTGCTTGGCATTGCTATACCTGAGCAATACGGCGGCTCAGGCGCTGATTTTACTACTACCGCATTTGTAGGTGAAATGCTTGCCGGCGGACATGGATTTTCAGTTTCGATGGGTGCACATACCGGTATTGGTACTTTGCCTATCCTTTATTACGGAACTGAAGAGCAGCGTCAGAAATATTTGCCTAAACTGGCTACCGGTGAACTGAAAGCCGCATACTGTTTAACTGAACCGGGTTCGGGCTCTGATGCATTGGGTGCTAAAACCAAAGCGGAGTTAACCGCCGATGGCAAGCACTATATTGTAAATGGCCAGAAAATGTGGATTACCAACGCAGGTATTGCCGATATTTTTGTGGTGTTTACCCAGGTGGATGGCAACAAATTTACCGCCTTTATTATGGAGAAAACCATGGAGGGTTTGAGCATTGGTGCTGAGGAAAAGAAGATGGGTATTAAAACATCTTCTACCCGCCAGGTATTCTTCAACAATGTGAAGGTACCGGTTGAGAATCTGTTGGGTGAAATTGGAAAGGGCCACAAAATTGCATTCCAGATTTTGAACGTAGGACGTTTTAAATTAGGTAACGGTGTATTGGGTGGTTGCAAAAGAGCTGTGGAAGAAACTGTAAAATATGCTAACGAAAGACAACAGTTTAAAACCCCTATTGCACAGTTCGGCGCCATTAAGCACAAGCTGGGTGAAATGGGTATTAAGCTTTGGACTGCGGAATCAGCTGCATGGAGAATATGCGATTTGATTAACAAGAAAGAGCATGAATTATCGGTTGCAGGAAAGTCTTTAACAGAAGTGTTAACCGGTGGAGCTGAGGAGTATGCTATTGAGTGCGCCATCATAAAAGTGCTGGGTTCAGAAGTGCTTGACTTTATTATTGACGAGTGCTTACAGACATTTGGCGGATACGGTTACAGCGAAGAATACCCGATGGCCCGCGGTTACCGCGATGCCCGTATAAACAGGATATTTGAAGGAACTAATGAAATTAACCGTTTGCTTTCGATTGACGCTTTATTAAAGCGCGCTATGAAAGGCCAGCTTGATTTGATGGGGCCGGGAATGGCTATACAGAAAGAACTGATGAGTGTGCCTGATTTCTCTGCTCCTGATGCTGATGATGTATTTGGTATTGAAAAAAGAGCTTTGAAAAACGCTAAGAAAGCGGCTATACTTGTTATTGGCGGTGCTGTTCAGAAACTGATGATGGGCCTGGAAAAAGAACAGGAAATTATTATGCATGGCGCTGATATGCTGATTGATATCTACACCATGGAATCAGCTATGTTACGTGCTGAGAAACTGGTTAACCTGCATGGATTAGAGGCTTCTCAGTTGTATGTTGATATGACCAAGGCGTTCTTCTTTGACGCTATGGACCGTATTAATATTAACGGCAAACAGGCTTTGGCTGCATTTGCTACCGGCGATGAACTGCGCATTATGGCTATGGGTTTAAAGCGTTTCACTAAATATGAAATGATAAACACTAAAAACATCCGCAGGGCTGTTGCTGATAAAATGATAGCTGAAAACGGATATCCTTTCTGGAATTAATTTTTTCCTTAGTGCATAATTTGAAAGCGCTGCCTGGTGGGTGGCGCTTTTTTTGTTATGTAAAATAACGTCAGAATAGGGCGAGGCCCAACAAATTGCACAACTGCCACTATTTTAATAACTTCAAGGTCTAATTGAATGGATGAAGAGCTATTTACTTTTGCCGTTTTTAATATTATGTGTTTTACAAAGTGTTGCCCAGCAGGAAAGTAAGGGTGCGGCGGCGCTTGCCTATAAAGAGAATAAAAAGCAGTGGGATAGCCGGATAGTGTTTGAAACTGAGTTGCATGATGGCAGCATTTTTCTTTGCAAAAACAACCTGACTTTTGTGTTGCTGGATAGCACCGATATGAACCGCATAAGAAGGTCGCACCATCCGCACATGTACAATTCTAATTTGGATTTAAGCATCAGGGGCCATGTGTTCAGGGAGAATTTTTTGAATACGAGCTCCGGATGTACCCTAAGCGGCAATGCTGTACAAACCGGGTACTACAACTACTATATCGGTAAAGATCCATCGCGTTGGGCCTCGGGTGTAAATGGCTATGGGCATGTTTTATATAACGGCATCTATAATAATATTGATTTGGATGTTACTTCGGTAAGTGTTAACCCAAAATACAATTTTATAGTAAAGCCCGGTGGAAACGCCAGGGATATTGTTATCAATTACGAAGGATTGGATGGTATTAGTATGGTGAACAATGACCTGATACTGAAAACCAGCGTTGGAGATGTAATGGATAGCAAGCCTTATGCCTACCAGGTAATTAATGGTGAGACGAGGGAAGTAAATTGCAATTTTAGCCTTGTTGGAAATAATGTTTCGTTTTCGTTTCCTGAGGGTTATGATACAAGGGCAGAACTTGTAATTGACCCGGTGCTTATTTTTTCAACCTTCAGCGGTTCTACAACAGATAACTTTGGTTATAGTGCCACCTACGACAGCAAGGGGAATGCTTATGCGGCAGGTACTGCTTTTTATTATTCGGGGGAGAGCTACCCGGTTACACCGGGCGCATTTCAAACTTCCTGGGCAGGGGGTGTTGGTTTTGGATATGTGGGCCAGTTTGACGGAACAGGAACGGATGTATCGATAACCAAGTACGATTCGGCCGGAACTACCCGGATTTATTCCACCTATTTAGGGGGGGACCACGATGAACTGCCGCATAGCCTTATTGTGAACAGTAATGATGAATTATTTGTGATGGGGACTACGGCGTCGGATAATTTTCCGGTTACACCCGGGGCTTATGATACTACTTTTAATGGTGGCGTTGACCCTGGCGTGTTTAATGGTATAGGCATACATTACGCTACCGGTTGCGATATATTTATTACCAGGTTTAACAGCACCGGAACGGCACTTTTGGGCAGTACTTACCTGGGCGGCAACGATAATGACGGCATTGTTTATCCCGAATACCAGGGACTTAATTATAACTACGCGGATGAGGTAAGGGGGGAAATAAATATTGATGCAAACGATAATGTTTACATTGCAAGTTGTACACGGTCAAAAAATTTTCCGGTAACTGCGGGGGCTTACCAAACCACCATTGGCGGTGCCACCGATGGGGTATTGGTTAAAATGAACAGTGCCCTTACCAACATTATCTGGAGCACCTTTTTAGGTGGCAGTGATGATGATGCCATACACTCTGTTGACTTTGACCAAAACGGGGATTTATTTGTTGCAGGGGGCACCATATCCAATGATTTTCCGATTACCAACGGTGTGTTGCAGAATACTAACAGGGGCGGAAGGGCAGAGGGTTTTATTACCCATATAAGCCAGAATGGTAATACGATATTGCAATCTACTTACTACGGCTCGCCGGAATATGACCAGGTTTATTTTGTAAAAACAGATAAGCATGGTTATGCATACGTATACGGCCAAACAGAAGATACCACCGGCCGGTTTATTTTTAATGCCGCATACAGCAAACCCCATAGCGGGCAGTTTATAAGCAAATTAAGCCCGCACCTTGATTCAGTTATCTGGTCGACAGTTTTTGGCAGTGGCAGGGGTACACCCGATATTTCGCCTACGGCATTTTTGGTGGATGTATGCAGCAAAACCTGTATAAGCGGCTGGGGTTCGAATTTTGCTGTGGATTACGGTATTGCCGGCTCGCCGCCTCTATCTACCCAGGGTTTGTATGTTTCGCCAGGTTGTATTCAGCCCACTACCGATAACCAGGATTTTTATGTGATGGTAATGACCGATGATGCCTCGGCCATTTGGTATGCCACTTATTACGGAAGTAATAACGATGAGGAGCATGTGGATGGGGGAACTTCGAGATTTGATAAAAAGGGGGTGATTTATCAATCGGTATGTGCGGGGTGCAACGGAATGAGCAGTTTTCCTACCACATCAGGTGTGGTATCAAGAACTAACAACAGCCCCAATTGTAATAATGCTGTATTTAAAATTGATTTGCTACCGCCCATTGTTGTGGCAGACTTCAGCGCTCCTAACACGGTGTGCATACCCGATACAATTACATTCAGCAACAGCAGCCGAAGTGTATCTACACCAGGTTACGTTTGGACCTTTGGCGATGGCACAAGTTCAACACAGGTTAATCCAACCCATATTTATACTCAACCCGGTATTTATACCGTGCAACTGGTGGTAAATGACGGTACCAGTTGTAATTTTACGGATACACTTACCAGGCAAATTGTGGTGTTGTCGCCAGGGAAAACAGATACGCTGCCGACTTTATTTCTTTGTAGCGGTTCGAAGGGGCAAATAGGTATATTGCCAAGTTATGATACAAGTATTACTTATTTATGGGTACCATCGGTTTATTTAAGCCAGAGTAATGTAGCAAACCCCTTTGCGAACCCTCCGGTTAACCAGAACTATGAGTTGCTGGTATCAAACGGAGTTTGCAGGGATACATTTAAGCAAAGCGTTATTGTTTATAATAATACTTTAACCATTGCAGGCGATACCATTTTATGTTTGGGCGATACCACCACTATAACAGCAACAAACTCAACACCGGACCAGTATACCTACATATGGCAGCCGGTTTCGCAAATTTTAGCGGGGGCGGATTCGGCTGTTGTAACGGTAAGGCCTTTGCAGCCTACTTTGTTTGTTGTTTCAGTAACAAGCGGCAAGGGTTGCATTTATAATGATTCATTGTTTATAAGGACGGATACCATGGTGGGGGCCAATGCCGCGTTTATTGACCCGGCACCGGTATGCATACCTGATACCGCGGTTTTTATTAATCAATGCAGTCTTTCGCGGAACCCCGTATTTGCGTGGACCTTCGGCGATGGAACCAGTTCGGCAGATACCAGCCCGACACATATTTATACCCAACCGGGAGTATATAATGTGCAGCTTATTGTTACTTACAGCGGCAGGTGTAAAATAAATGATACCGTTTCGCACCAGGTTGTTGCTTTATCCAACTCTGCTACTGATACTTTGCCTTCGTTTATAATTTGCCCGGGCAGCTCGAAACAAATAGGTGTTAACCTGGGAGGGGATTCAACAGTAAAATACCAGTGGGTTCCGGCTACTTATCTTAATAACGCCGATACTTCATCACCGGTGGCCACGCCACTTCAAAGTACAAATTACGAGCTTATTATTAAGTCGAACTTATGCGCTGACACATTCAGGCAAAGCGTAATTGTAGACAATGATACTTTATCTGTGCAGGGTGATACCCTTTTATGTTCAGGAGATACAGCTACTTTGAAAGTTTTTAACTCAACACCGGACCTGTATACCTATGCATGGCAACCGGTTTCGCAAATTTCATCGGGGGCCGATTCGTCGGTTGTAATTGTTGAGCCTACGCAGTCTACCATATACGTTGTGGCGGTAACCAGCAGTCACGGTTGTACTTACAGGGACTCGTTGCCCATAAGGACCGGAACTGCGGTGCAGGCAAATGCTGCATTTAGTAACCCGGTGCCGGTGTGTATACCTGATACGGTTGCTTTTAATAACCAAAGTAGTTTTTTTCAAAACCCGGTATTTAACTGGAATTTCGGGGATGGAAGCAGCTCAACCGACACCAGCCCGACGCATATTTATTTTCTGCCGGGTATTTACAATGTGCAGTTGATAGTGAGTTATGGAGGCATGTGCAAAATAAGCGATACGGTTTCGCACCAGGTTATTGCGTTGACTAATTCATCTGCTGATACGTTGCCCAGCTTTATGCTGTGCCTGGGTAATTCGCAACAAATCGGTGTTAGCCCGGGCCTGGATTCATCCGTAAAATACCAGTGGATACCGGCTACTTATCTTAATTCTGCTAATACTTCGTCACCGGTGGCTACTCCTCTGCAGCCAATAAGCTACCAACTTGTTATTTCGACCCATTTTTGCTCCGATACATTTACCCAGAAATTGCTGGTAGATACTGACGCTATTTTATTGAGCGGCGGAGTGCTGGTTTGCGCTTACGACACATTAACTTTGCATGCAGTAAACACACAGCCAGCTTATCAAATCAGTTATGTGTGGCAGCCGGCATCGTTAATAATTGCGGGCGATAGTACAGCCAATGCGATTGTAAATCCGGGACAAACCACTACTTTTTCGGTAACCGCTAAAGACCAGTTGGGTTGTGTGATGAGAGACTCGATAGTTGTGCCGGTAATTTCAGTTTTGCCTTCGGTGCATGCATACGCAATACCTGATACATTAAGATATGGTGATACCACGCAATTAAACCTGACCCTGAGCAATAATGTAACAGCTATTGAATGGCAGGCTGACAGTACCCTTATAGGGCTGGTTACTATCAGCGATCCGCAGGCTGACCCGAAGAGTAACCATTCCTATTTTGTACGGGTGGAAGATTCGGCCGGGTGCAAAAGATTTGACAGTGTAACGGTGTATGTTTTTCATACACCCTGTTCGGCTAGTGAAGTATATGTGCCCAATGCCTTTACTCCCAATGGCGATGGCAGGAATGATATATTGTATGTACGTTCGGTGGGGTTGACAAATGTTGATTTTGCTGTGTTTGACCGGTGGGGGCAAAAGATGTTTGAAACCACGGATATAACCCGGGGATGGGATGGCACATACAAAGGAAAGAAAATGGATGCAGCGGTTTTTGGATATTATGTAAAGGGACTATGCGCTGATGGGGAGAACTTTGAGAAGAAAGGAAACGTAACTTTATTGAGATGAGAAATTATCTACATCTTATGGGTTTAATATTGCGCATTTGTAATCAAAGGTGGCACGATGTCGCGCGGAGTGTCAGCCCCTTCCGTCCCCNNCCCCTATGGTTCGGCTTCGCTCACCATGAGGGGAAACCAGAGTCGAAATACACCTTGAATGGAAAGCGGGTGATTTATCTTTCATGTACTCGCTTCATCCAAGGGCTCACCTCCCCCTTCACCCCCTCCGGAAGGGGACAGGCTTCTTTTTTCTTCGCTTCGCTGGAAAAAAGAAGTGGAGCGTTTTTAAGGTGGAATTTATTGATGGGTTTGTTGACGTGTTTTGCTTTTACACATGCGCAGGACATACATTTTTCGCAGTTCAATTTTTCGCCTTTAAATCAGGACCCGGCGAATACGAATTTGTTTGATGGGGATTACCGGTTTGTGGGCAATTATAAAAACCAGTGGCCTACGGTGCCGGTGAAGTATAATACCGTTTCGCTTTCGGCAGAGATGAATTTTGTTACGCTGAAGAACAATGACCGCATTGGTGGAGGGCTTTTGTTTTATTACGATGTTGAGGGAGATTCGCGGTTTACAACTTTGAATACCGATTTGTCGTTCTCATATATTAAAGCGCTGGGCAAAAATGCACATCACTTTTTATCGTACGGCCTGCAGCTTGGGTTAGTTAACCGGAGTTTTGATTACAGCCAGCTTACTTTTGACAGCCAGTGGAACGGGGATGTGTTTAACCCGGGAAGTTCTATTAACGAAAGTTTTGCGCAAACACATGTCACCGTGTTTGACCTGGGCACCGGTTTAGCTTACAAGTATGTAAAAGATGACCGCACTAATTTTACTATCGGGTTTGGCGCTATGCACATTAACAGCCCGAAAATGTCTTTTTTGAATGATAACAGTTCGATTTTAAGCCCGAGGTTTACGGTACACTCAAGAGCGCAGATTAAGGTTAGCAAGAAGGTGGATATAGTACCGGAAGTGATGTATCAGCGGCAGCAAACCAAGCAGGAAGTTGATTTGGGCGGCCACATAAAATATCACCTGGATGTAAAGACAGCTCATACTGTGGCGCTTAATCTGGGCGCTTACGGACGTGTTACAGATGCAGGCTGGTTAATGGCCGGGGTTGATTATGACAACTGGCAGGTGAATATGAGTTACGATATTAATTTTTCAGCTTTAAATGCGGCCAGCCAATATAACGGTGGGGTTGAATTGAGTGTAATTTATATTTTGGCCAGAACGAAAAAGATAAACAAGCCCGGAGCCGTATGCCCTACATTTTTATAAGGATTATAGCGTGTTTTAGGGGGATGCTGCATACTATTTCCACGGGTGAAACCGGTGGTTCAGCCTTTCATGCGCCATGTAATCGATTTAGTGCGGGGCTCACCTCCCCCTACGCCCCCTCACAGGTGTTCGGAAGATTCAAAATGCATCTACGCAAACCCTCTAACTCCCGGGGCGGGAGAACCGCTTCGCCTTTTGGGTCTGCCTTTCTGCCATGGTTTCCCCGTTTCGGGGACGGAAGGGGTCTGGACTTTGGCCGTAAAGGCACACCTAAGTTTCTTTCGAACACCTGCGATGCCCCCTCAGGAGGGGGACATACTTCTTTTTTCCTCGCTTCGCTTGAAAAAAGAAGTTCCGGATGCCAGGCCGGCCGTTATTTTTTTGCAACAGCATTTTTACTTGCGATTACTTTGCAAACTGTTGCAGGGCAAACGGTTATGCAGTTGATTAAGGCGGGAGATGAAAAATTTGCGCAGGCTGATTATTATGCGGCTTCGCTTTATTACAAAGATGCGCTGAAAAAGGATGAGGTGAACATAGACCTGAATTACAAGTTTGCCGAAGCCAGCAGGTTATTTAATGATTATGGTGGCGCTGCAGTGGCTTATAAAAAAGTTGTGGAGCTGGATAAGGTTAATAAATATCAGCTTTCGTTATTCTGGCTGGGGGAGATGTTACGCAGCAGTTGCGTTTGTAAAAGCGATGAAGCTATGAAGGCGTTCAGAAGGTTCAGGAACCGGTATCATCCGAAAGATTATTACAGCGCCAAAGCACAGCAGGAGATGGAAGCCTGTGCGTGGGTAATGGACCACCAAAAGCAGGTAGATACTATCCATATAGAGCATTTGGGGAAAGATGTAAATACAACCAGTTCGGAATTTAACGCGATACCGGTTTATCCGGATAGAATACAGTATTCGTCGTTACGGAGTATTTCGACGGAGAGCGGAGATAAATACCTGGTGCGGATTTATAACGAGCAACCTAATCCTGAGAACATATACATGCCCAGCGGCAGTAACCCGGCGCTTAACATTGGTAACGGCGCTTACTCGCCCGACTCGAGGGCATTTTATTTTACGCAGTGCGAACAGAAAGATAAGGTGACTACACGTTGCGATATTTATGTAAGCCGCTACGAAAACTTTAAATGGGGCGATGCGCAAAAACTAAGCATTAATGATGCCGGGGCTACTAATACACAGCCGGCAGTGGGTTATGATAAGCAGGGGCAGTCTGTTTTGTTTTTTGCAAGTAACCGTAGCGGAGGGGAGGGTGGCCTTGATATATGGGTGAGCAAAATAAAGGGCGACAATACTTTTGGCGAACCGGTTAATGCGGGTAAGGCCATTAATACTATGGGTAATGAGGTAACGCCTTTTTATGATGCCAATAACAAGTTGCTTTTCTTTTCGTCGGACTGGCATTATGGTTTTGGAGGGTATGATATTTTTAAAAGTAAGGGGGAGTACAGCAACTGGAGCGAGCCCGTGAATTTGATGCAGCCAATTAATACGGCGCAGAATGATTTGTATTATGTACTTACCCCTGATAATAGTAAAGCCTATTTAACATCGAACCGGAAAGGTTCTTATTTTATTGAAGCAGAAACCTGTTGCAATGATATCTATGCGTATAACACCGGTAAGGGCATACCGCACAAAAGAGATACTGTTGCAGTGGCAGTTGTTGTGCCGCCGGTTGTCAGGGATACAACGCCGGTTATACAACAGCCGCCTGCAATTAGTAAAGAACCTGTTGCCGAAGTTAAACCCGAACCGCCGGTCGTTAAACAGGATACAACTGTAGTAGCACATCTGGAGCAACCCACTCCACCGGGGCAATTTATTAATGGCGATATAAAAAGGATAAAACAGTATTTGCCACTGGAGCTTTATTTTCATAACGATGAGCCGGAGTGTTGTAATTTGAAGGATACTACTTCTATTGATTATAAGCAGAGTTATGAGACTTATACCGGGAAGGAATATGAATACAGAAAAGAGTTTAGCAAGGGCTTGAAAGGACGTGATAAAACTGATGCTGAGAATAAAATTAATGAGCTGTTTTCGAAATACGTGGATAAGGGGTTTTATGACCTGATTGCTTTTTCATCGCAGTTGCTGGATATTTTAAAGGGGGGAGATAAGGTTGAGCTTACTATTAAAGGATATTGTTCGCCGCTGCATGTAAGCGACTATAATATTAAGCTGGGTTACAGGCGTGTGGCGTCGCTCAGAAATTATTTCTTTCATTACCGCGATGGTATTTTGCTGCCTTATCTTGGCAGTGGCCAGTTGGTTTTAAAGAGTGTATCTTTAGGTAAGGAGACCGCCCCCAAAACTGTGAGCGACCGTTTGGATGATAAGCGTAACTCGGTTTATAATCCGGCAGCGGCGCTGGAGAGAAGGGTGGAGATAGTTTCGGTGGAGGTGAAGTAATGCAGATACATTTTTATCGCTCCCGCGAAAAGCGGGATGAAACAAAAGACGCAAAGTGGGCAAAGAGCGCAAAGAAAATATACAAGACTTTAAAAAGCTTTAGGAGATTGCTCAAATTACGTGGGACTTGTGGGACATCGGGGACTTACAACCAGTCCCACCTGTCGCAAATATCCCCAAACACCTGCCAGCGAGAATCTTTACCCAGTACCGAATTTGGTATGCGGCCCCATTCGATATATAATGACTGCCTAAGTTTGCTATATTTGAATCGTGAGTAAGAAAATGAATTCAGATAATAATTCTCCAAAGCCAAAGGGCAAGTCTTCTTTTATTCCCGGCCAGAAGGTTGAGAAGAAAAATCCGCTGGCTGATGCGGCGAAGAAGTATTTTGCTAAGAAAAGCCCTGCAATAAAGAAGCGTAAACCGAAGAGCGAAGATGGTACCATAGAGGAGCGGAAACGCAAGCCTTTGAGTGGTGTTCCGGCAAAGAAATTCTTTTCGCCCAAAATTACAAAGGAGGAAGAAGAGGATACAATTGAGTTGCCTAAGGTTTCGGATGAAATCAGGTTGAACAAGTATTTGTCTCATGCAGGTGTTGCATCTCGCCGCAGGGCTGATGAGCTGATTAAGGAAGGCAAAGTAAAGGTGAATGGTACGGTGGTGGTAGAAATGGGCTATAAAGTAAAGGCCAAAGACCTTATTGAGTTTGAAGGCAAGAAGCTATCGCTGGAGAAGAAATATTACGTGCTGCTGAATAAACCCAAGGATTTTATCACTACGCTTAAAGATGAGAAGGACCGCAGAACTGTGATGGAACTTTTGCGTGGTGTTTACGCCCAGATAAAATCGCCCACTGCCCCACGTTTATACCCTGTGGGCAGGTTAGACAGAAATACGACGGGTGTTTTGCTGATTACCAATGACGGCGAGCTTGCACAGAAACTTACACATCCCAGCAGCGAGATAAAGAAAGTTTACCATGTGGTTTTGGATAAGAAGTTAATGAAAGAGGACTTTGATAAAATTGCCGAAGGTGGTGTGGTGCTTGAGGATGGAATAGCAGAGGTTGATGAAATTGCTTACCCCAATGCCAAGAACAGGGCTGAGGTAGGTATACAGATACATACAGGTAAAAACAGGTTTATACGGCGTTTATTTGAATCGTTGGGTTATGAAGTTGAAAAGCTTGACCGGGTATTTTTTGCGGGCCTTACCAAAAAGGACGTGCCACGCGGGCGCTGGAGGTTTTTAACTGAAGAGGAAGTGCGGTTACTGAAGCATTTTTTGAACTGAATCCAGAATCCAATAGAACGCTGATTAATTATGAAAATTATGATTAAATGCAATGATCATAAATACTAAATCTTTTTCATGAAGAGATACCTGAGTGAGTGCATTGGCACGTTTATACTTTTGTTTGTGGGGACGGGTTCGGTGATTGTGGATCAGCAGACGCATGCGTTGGGGCTGGTGGGCATAGCCACGGTGTGGGGGCTGGTAATTATTGCGTTGATATATGCCTTTGGGGATATTTCGGGCACGCACATTAACCCGGCGGTTACGGTTGCGTTTGCAATTGATAAAAGGTTTGAGTGGAAAGACGTGCCTGCCTACCTGGGTTCGCAGTTGCTGGGGGCACTTTTGGCAAGCGGGTTGTTGCATTTTTTATTTCCGGATAATAAAACGTTGGGTATTACGCAACCTCTGCCGGGCGGAGAGGTGCAGTCGTTTATACTGGAGGTTGTAATGACCTTTATTTTAATGATGATTATTTTAAGGGTTTCTACCGGGGCCAAGGAGAAGGGGATTACTGCGGGGATTGTTATCGGGGCCACTGTTTGGCTGCTGGTTTTGTTTGGCGGGCCTATCAGCGGGGCCAGTCTTAACCCCACCAGGTCTATTGCCCCGGCTATTATTAGTGGCAATTTTCAAAGCTTATGGATTTACCTGACGGCGCCTTTTGCGGGGACTTTGCTTGGGGTGGTAGTGCACAGGTTGTTACATAATGAGAGTGAGTGAAATACATTTTACCGCAAAGGGGCAAAGAGCGCAAAGAAACAGCCAATAAATCCATCAGACTTAAAATCAGCGCAGAAGTTATGCGCTGAAGTGTAATGCGGTTGCGAACTTTATTCAACTAAAAGCAATGATAAAGGTTGTAAAAGGAGATATTACAAAAATTCCGGTTGATGCCATTGTAAATGCTGCAAATACTTCATTACTGGGTGGGGGAGGCGTTGATGGTGCAATACATCGGGCGGGTGGAAGCCAGATTTTAGAGGATTGCATTAAAATCAGGAACAGGCAGGGCGGGTGCAAAGTAGGCGGGGCGGTTATTACAAGAGCCGGTAATTTGCCTTCAAAATTTGTTATTCATACGGTTGGCCCTGTTTGGCGCGGGGGCGAATTTAATGAGGAAAATTTATTGGCCCTGGCCTACGAAAATACCTTGAAACTTGCGGGCGAAAATGAAGTCAAAAGTATCTCCTTCCCCAATATCAGCACCGGTATTTATAATTTTCCTAAAGACAAAGCTGCTAAAACAGGCATTTCAAAAGTATTAGAGTTTCTAAAAACGGATAATACTATAGAAGATGTAATCTTTGTCTGTTTTGATTCGGATAATTACCGGCTTTATACAGAACTGCTGGAACGGTATTAAAATGCATTATCCCTCTCAGTTAGCCAACCCGGTCTTTTGGATATAGGCGTTAAGGCCTTGATTTTCAGCAATTATTTAAAAAGTCTTTTTATTTTCGGGTAAATCCGCTATATTTGCCGTCCTTTTTGTGAAAGCTGATAATTTGAGTTGTTTGAAAATTGTGTTTAAAAAAGCCGGAGCACTTACCATAAACGTAGAACAGTGAAAGGGTTAAGGGAATTTGAAATCCCATATGTTGGTCTTAGGGTTGGTGTGCACAAGTTCGATTACGACATTGGCGCGAAATTCTTTGAATTTTTTGAAGAATCGCCGATACGGGATTGTAAGGTGCATGTGAAGCTGGAGTTTGAAAAGAAGGAGACGTTCTTTGCATTAACTTTTTTTATTGATGGCGTGGTTAAAACGGAATGTGACCGTTGCCTGGTGCCGTTCAATAAAAATATTTTTGGCGATTTCACCTGTTATATCAAATTTTCGGAAGACCCGTTGCAACTAAGCGATTCTGACGAAGTGATTTTTATAAGCAGGGACGAGACCATTATTGATGTGGCGCAGTTAGTATACGAATACATTAATCTTTGCCTGCCAATACGGAAATTAGGTTGCGAAAAGCCGGGTGAAGAGCCACAATGCAATAAAGAAGTGCTGAAGTATATAGCGGGAGAAGAGAATAACGTGGAGGTGAAAACGGAAGGAGAGGTTGACCCCAGGTGGGCCGCTTTAAAGAACTTGAAGAAGAATTAAAAAGACAACATTCAATAATCATTTAAAAACATAGTGCCATGCCACATCCTAAACATAGAATCTCGAAACAAAGAAGAGATAAAAGAAGAACCCACTATAAGGCTACGGCCCCGACTACCGGTGTTGACCAAACTACAGGCGAAGCACATTTGCTGCACCGCGCACACTGGAGCGAGGACAAGTTGGTTTACCGTGGAAAGACCGTGATTGAGCGCGTTCAGAAATAAGACCGGATAAACCCAAAAGAATTTTTTTTTCCCCATTGGCTTTATGCTGGTGGGGTTTTTTTATTTAGCCCCTCCCGTCCCCGAAGGGGAGGCTAAAGGCAAAATACAAACTCACCCCGTCCTTCNNTCGCAAGCGATTGAGAGGGAAAAGGCGCAGAGTAAAAAAGCAAGGGAGGGGGTTTAGTAAAAAAGAAGAACTTTAAGCAAATTCTATAACAGTATTCAATGACCCGGTTTTACAAGTATAAAATATCAATGAAGGCTGCGTTCAGGCTTTCGCTGCCCATTATTGCGGGGCAGCTGGGGTTGGTGCTGATGGGCTTTTTTGATACGGTGCAGGTGGGTGGCCTGGGGTCCATTTACATGGGCGCCTGTGGGGTGGCTAACTCGGTGTACTTTTTATTTATGCTGTTGGGCATGGGTGTGTTGTATTCTGTTTCGCCACTGGTATCGGAGGCTTTTGGTGAAAACCATGGGTGGAAATCTATTGGCGTGCTTCGGTCGGGTATTTATGTGGCCATTGTTGTGTCCCTCATTTTTTATTGCGTGATGGTGGTGATGGGGCATAATTTTTTTGTGCTGAGGGAAAACGAAACTATTACGGGCCTTGCACAAAGGTTTTTGCGGGTACTTAATTACAGCACACCTGCGCTTATATTTTTTACGCTGGGCAAACAGTTTATGGATGGGCAGGGGCGTACCAAGGTATCGATGGTGGTAATGTTGATTGGACTGGTTTGTAATGTTACATTAAATGCGATTTTGATTTATGGCAAGCTGGGTTTTCCGGCTTATGGAATTGAAGGGGCGGCTATGGCTACGGGTATATCGCGCGCATTGATGTGCGCAATGTTGTGGGGTTATATTTTACTGGATGTAAAAACGCGTTTGCTTTTGACAAAGTACCAGGCTGTTGCCGAACAGGGTAAAAGCTATGTTACACAGATATTGCGGATAGGCATTCCATCGGGCTTTTTAATGTTTTTTGAAGTTGCGGCGTTTAGCGCGGGGCAGATTATGAGTGGTTGGCTGGGGGAATCGAGCCTGGCATCATTCCAGGTTGCAATTAATCTGGCCAGTATTACGTTTATGATGGTATCGGGTGTGGCCGCTGCCGGAACTATTATGACGGGTTATGCTTATGGCAAAAAGAACAAAGAGGAGTTGCGGATTGCAGGTAATACCGTTTATTTAATAGCAATTGGCAGCCAGGTATTGTTTGCGGTGTTCTTTTTAATATTTCATAACCAGCTACCTAAAATTTATACGAAAGACGAGGTGGTGATTTCGACTGCATCGTCGTTGTTGTTACTGGCTGCTTTATTTCAGCTGAGCGATGGCTTACAGGTGGTAGGCTCGGGTATTTTGCGGGGCATGCAGGATGTAAAAATGCCTTCGGTAATTGCTTTTACCTCTTACTGGGTGGTAATGGTGCCTGTTGGGTATTTGCTGGCTTTTCATTTTAAGCTGGGTTTGGATGGGGTTTGTGGTGGGGTTAACTGTTGCCGCATTGTTGATGTACCTGCGGTTTAGAGCGAAGCTGAAGACGATTGAGTTTACGGATTTGTAAGCAAGTCAATCTAACATCGTTATTTATGGGCCAGTTTGGCTTTTAAGAGGTGTTCTATCTTGTTACAACTGTCTTTATTATTTGCATATATGCCGGAGACCTCGAATTCGTTTATTCTTACCGTGGGTTTAAGTCCGTTTTGTTGAGGAAGTAAGTCACGGAAGCAATCAAGATATGCTCTTTGTGCAGTCCTGCCACCCTCAAAGTCAAAATCGGTTGTTGTTTTTGATTTTCGATATTTGTCAGCTTTATCTTTGTTGACTTTACATATTTGTTTCCATTGATCAATGGAAAAATTTACGGTCAACCCGAGCGGATAATATTCAAGAGTTTTTAGCCGCGCCGAACTGAAATGTTGAAACTCGTCAAACTCAAAATGAAGTTGTGCCGGCCACCGAAAAATGCATCGCACTCCAGAGAAACAGTCCGCTTACTTTGGTTCGTGTTGATGTTCCCATTTAGTGCTTTAAAAATTTTCTCAATAACGGTAAAGTGATCTGCGAAATGTTCTTTCGTATGCTTGTTAACGAACCAATTAAAAGTTTTATCTGACTGTGGCCGTTCATTTAATACGGTTCCTACGATATCTGTAATTAGTTTTTGTTTGTCTCCTACCGCCATAATATTTGTATAAAACTGTTGTCAAACTGTTTCTTGCGATACATCATTACGCAATAGTTAAAAGTTAAAGGCATTTATCATCTTTTAACCATAAAAGATATAATAGGCAAAACACTCCCTACTATGGCCAAAAACTGAATGATACCAACAAAATAAATTGATTTCATTACATCCATTTTGCTTGATTCTATTTTACTTACCAGTTCTATTTTATCTTCTTTGGTTAAAAGAGTATCCTTTTTTTGCTCATATTTTTCATCAGCTTTCGCATCGAAGTAAGTAATAACAAGCTTGGCCTCTTCTTCGCTAAACCTCTTCTTAAAAAGATCGTAAACCTGCAATTCTAAAGTTGACATATCGGTTTTTTACAAATTTACATACAAATATTGTCATTGCAAAAATAAGAAACTATTTCCCATTTGGATGTAGTGCTGCCTTGGGTTGCTTATGTTTGAGCCATTCCGGGGAACCAGAAGGTTCAGTCTTTAATGGATAGAGAAATAAAGTTTCAGTAAGTTTGCCCATACAACGTATTGGCCTTAAAATAATCCTGTAACGAGTAATAACCCGATGAAGAAAGTATTTTCAATTTTAATTGCTGTTTTGTGCTTTACATTTTTAACTGCCCAGGGGGAGCATGGAAAAATAACAAACCCTTTTACTGCCGAAGATTGGAATAAGCTGGACCAGCATACTAAAGATTCCATTACTAAGGGGTTGTTTCAGAAATACAAAGAGGATAACGCAAATAACCAGCAAACTGAAGAGGTTGAAGCCAACAAAACCATTGAAGATGCTTTGAAAAATGTGAGCGGAACTACCTCGCTTACTTTCAGCAATTACCCCAAAGCGCAGTTTAGCGATGATATTACTAAGTTTAAAAACTTAGAGGAGTTTACCTGTACCCGGAGTAAGGCGCTGGACCTTTACAAGCTTTTTGACCAGCTTGAGAAATTGCCCAGGCTCAAAAAGCTGAACCTATCGGGCGGGGATTATAAGGTTTTACCGGGGTTGATACAGAATTTACCGGGGCTTGAGGTGCTGATTTTAAAGGATAATAATTTTACAACCCTGCCTGATTCGTTTGTGCAGTTAAAGAACCTAAAGGTGCTGAACCTTGAGCACAATGCTTATTTATACGATGATGATGTTTACGACCGCATAAAAAACCTGCATGTTGAGGAATTGAATTTTGCCAACAGCGGCTTGGAGGAATTGAATGATAAAATAGGTTTGGTGCGGAGTTTGAGGAACCTGGATATTTCGGGGAATAATATAAAAGTACTGCCCCCGTCGTTTAGTAAGTTAAACCAGTTGGAGAAAGTTAATATAAGCAGGAACCCGAATTTGAAAACGGTGGAGGTATTTACCACACTTTCGCAGATACCAACTATTACTGAGTTATTGGCGCAGGAGTGTAATTTGGATAATATGCCTCTTGAAATTGGTAAGCTTGGCAATATCCGGGTTTTGGATTTAAAGGCGAACCGGATAACTTCTTTGCCGCTTACATTCGGTAATTTAACTAACCTGGAATATTTGGACCTGGGGTATTTTGAGATGGGCACCCGGATGAATAAGATAAGTGATTTGGGGCCGGGTTTCGGGCAGTTGAAGAAGCTGAAGTATCTTAATTTATCGGGCAACGCACTGGTTACTTTACCGGAAGGATTTGCAGGGCTTACAGACCTTACAGATTTAAACCTGGGCCTGAATAAGCTGCCGGGGCTGCCACTATCAGTAACGCAATTGAGCAAACTGACAAAGCTGGATCTCAGCCTGAATGATGTGAGTTCGGTACCTGCCCATGTGGCTAATTTGAAAAACCTGGAGGAGTTGCATTTAGACGGTAACTTTTTCAATCAACCGGGAAAGAAACTGAAGGTCCTGCCTAATGAAATTTGCCAGTTGAAGAATTTGAAAGTGCTTACGCTTAAAGATAATGTGATAGAGCAACTGCCCGATGCTATTGGCAATTTAACCCAGCTTGAAAAACTGGATTTGCGCGATAATTTACTGAGCACTTTGCCTGCATCGTTTACCCAACTGAAAAATCTAAAATGGCTGGATTTGAAAGCCAATGATTTGACGCAACTACCTGCTGATTTTGCAGGCCTTGACCAGATGAAAGAATTAAATCTTTCAATGAACCTGAAGCTGGATTTTGAGGTTGAGAAAGCAAAGCTGATGAAGATGAGCCACCTGGAGTTTTTGGAATTGAGTTATAATAATATTACCAAAGAACAGATTACCCCATTGCGCGATGCGCTGCCTAATTGTAAGGTGATTAACTGGGATTATAAGAAGAAGGGGTTTGGGGAATAGAGTATTTAGCAGGGAGTATTAAGTATTTAGACTAACAGCCGAAGAATACATAAATACATGTATCGCACGGAGGAAATACAGAGTTAACAGCCGAGAAATACAAAANNATCAAAGTCAACTGATTTTTTGAGGATGGGGATGGATATTTTTATGTTGCCGGATAGGATGACGAGGTCGGGCCTCAGCTTTATTTTTGCACCATAGTAACTGGCTGTCGCCAGCGAGTCAACCAGCAATATTTTTTTGCCTTCGAATAAAATAAGTCTGCCGGTGGTGAGGGTGGTAGAATAGATTTCAGCGTGAGTGTTTGAAAGGCTGTCGTTAACCGGTATTTGTTGGGAGATGCCGGCTTGCCACCAATGATGTAAGATGTTGAAGAGCATGTTGCTTTGGTTGTTGTACAGCGCAGGGTCTATATCGTAATACAAATTTTTGCCTGATATGAAAGCAATAGCCTTTTGTTTAGAGACAGAGTAAACCACTAACTCTTTCTGCCCGGCCTGTTCAAATTTTTTAAATGAGCTGAGGGTAGACAGGATTAAAATAACGGTGAGGGCGGAGATGACTATTTTCTTTTTTCGCTCTTCGGTAAGCCAGCATAGTAGCACAATAAGCATGTATAGTAAAATCATTTCCGAAGCTGATACTGTAATGCCTTTGGTTATTGAAAAAGGAATGGAATCTATCCAGAATACAAATCGGTTGAGTAGCCATAGTATGTGGCTGAAAGTGTAGCCTACGATATCATTTATAAAGGGAATGTGATTAACAGCAAATAAAACAGTACCGGTAAATATCAGCAGGTTGCTAAGTGGTACTACAATGATATTTGAAAACAAAAAGAGGTTTGGAAACTGGTAAAAATAAAAGAGGCACAATGGCATAATGGCAATTTGCGCGGCTAAACAAGCAGCAATCAGTTGCCAGGTAAAATCGAGTAATTTGATGGCAAGCCATTGCAGATAATATAGCAGGAATGTTATTGGTATTAAAAGACCATTAGTTTGTTTTTGGTAATGCGGGCGGTCAGGTGTTTTGATAATAAACAGCCCTGCAATTTTTGGTTGCAGATAATACAGGCCGAACACAGCCAGGTAGCTTAACTGAAACCCGATTTCAGTTATCACAAATGGATTAATCAGCATCAGCAATAAAGCGCTTGCTGCCACTATGTTGTACCGGTTTACGTTCCGGGTAAGCACGGTGCCCAGTTGCACCAAAGTAAACATGGTGGCGCACCGCATTACCGGTAGTGTTAAACCTGTAATGCAGGCATAAAACCAGATAAAAGAGATAATGAGCCCGGTTTTTACGAATAACATTTTCCTCCCCCGTTTATCCATCCACTGCAACAGGAAATTGATGGTAAAAAACATGATGAGCACGTGCAGGGCACTAACGCTTAAAACCTGCACAGTGCCCGAATTTGAATATGCCTGGTAAATCTCAAAACTCAGGTAGTCGCGGTATCCCAGCGTAATGGCGGTTGCCACACCAAAATCATTTTTATCGGTTACATAGCGTGCAATTACTTTAAGAAAACTATTGCGTAACTGATATATAGCGAATAAAAGAGGGTTTCCCTGGTTGGGCTTTACCAGGGCCCAATCACCCCGGGTTACAAAGGCTTTGTTATAAATATTGTGGAAAGACAACAGGGTTTTATAATTACGCTCATAAGGATTAGCCGGGCCTTTGACGGTATCCACTTTTGACTTTATCAAAAGGACATCTCCATAATTCAGCCGTTCGCACACAGTATCCCTCAAAAAATCAAGTTGAATATTTCCCTGTGTTTTGAAATTACCCTGGGCGTTGTTTACCTCTTTTACCTCCGCGTTTACGATAACTACTTTATCGTGCAATACCGGCGGCTCGTGTATTTTAACCACGAGGATGTTTTGGCCCTCTAATAAGTGCGAAAATTCACTGGCATAATTTTTATCGCTGTAAAACCAGGTAAGCAGGTATGCAAACGAGATAATAGCGGTGGTAATTGCAACGCCATTCAGCAACCTCAACCGGTAAGCAAGGGTTACATTTTTAAGCCTGCTGAGTATAAGCATGAATCCTATTGAGCAGAACAGCAATAATGCCATTAGCATTGTGGCAGTGTGTGCGGGATGGAGCCAATAATCAATACCGATTTCAAGGCCGATGCCGGCCATCATGGCAAAGACCACCCTTAACATAGGTATTCGGCTCCAGAATGATCTCATGACTGCAAATATCTAAAAAAATGTTTCGCACGAAGGCACGGAGTGAACAGCCGCGGAATACATTTATCCATTACAAGTTTAAATTTAGAAGAAAATTAATTTCTTTAGAGTATGCTTTCGCATATAAACCCTTATAACCTGATTTTTATTGACATTGAAACTGTGCCGCAGTTTGGGTCGTTCGGGCATTTAAGTGAGGCGATGCAGGAGTTATGGGCGGTGAAGCATGCCACTTTGAAGATTGAAAACGAAACGGCTGAGGTGGGCTATTTGAAGCGGGCAGGAGTGTATTCGGAGTTTGCCAAGGTTATTTGCATATCGGTTGGTTTTTTTCATTTTGATAAGAACAGGCAGCGCAAGGTATTCAGGGTTAAATCTATTTCGGGGGATGATGAGCGGGTGTTGCTGGATGAGTTTTTGAAAATGATTGGGAAGAGTTTTCAGGATACTGAGCGGTTTAATTTTTGCGGGCATAATATCCGGGAGTTTGACCTGCCGTTTATTTGCCGTCGGCTATTGATTAACGGATTTGAATTGCCTGAGATGTTTGATTTTTCGGGCAAGCGGCCGTGGGAGATGAGCGATGTGGATACGATGCAGCTTTGGAAATTCGGTGACCATAAAAATTTTACTTCGCTTAAATTGCTGAGTGCAATACTGGATATACCTACCCCGAAGGATGATATAGAAGGGAAGGATGTTTGCAGGGTTTATTGGGAGGAAAAGGGGCTTGCACGTATTGTTGAATATTGCCAGAAGGATGTGGTAACTGTTGGGCGGTTGTTGCTGCGGTTTAAAGGAGATAAGGAGTTGTTGAGGGATGAGGATGTGGTGGTGGTGAAGTAGCAGCCCCTGCTGCAATTAGAACAGAAGCAGTGAGAATGTTGTTGTGCCGCTGCTATGGAAATTGCCAACTAAAGACACAGCGGAAGATTGCCACGGCTAATTAGTTTTTTATTTTTTACGGGAATTAGCCTCGCAATGACATCTGTTTTATTTTAATACATCCGTCAAATAATGTTTAGGTCTATATAATTTATGCAAATCCCTTTTGCCGGTTATTTTTCTGATTTGTTTGAGCTTTTTTATCCGAATGTGTGTTTGGCGTGTTCGGAGAAGTTGCTGAAGGGGGAGGCTGTGCTTTGTTATGCGTGCAGGCGTGAGTTGCCGAGGAGTGAGTATTGGAATGATGCTGAAAACCCAATGGCCAAAAGGTTTTGGGGCCGGGTTGATTTGCAGGGGGCGGCAGCGCTATTTAAATTTCAGAAAGACGGGGAGGTGCAGCAGCTTTTGCATCAGCTTAAATATTATGGCAGACAGGATGCCGGTGAGATGATAGGGAAGATGCTGGGCGCTTTAATGCTTCAACCGGCTTCGGTGATAAAGGACGTTGATATTATTGTTCCGGTGCCATTACATTGGAAAAGGTTGAGAAGCAGGGGATTTAATCAATGCGACCCTATTGCAAAGGGGATTTCGGAAACTATACATGTTCCGTGGAGTGGTAGTGCGCTGGTGCGGGTGCAGGAAAATATATCGCAAACGGGTAAGAACCGTTTTGACCGGTGGTATAATGTGGCTGAGATATTTGCTGTAAAGGACGCCGAGCAGTTAAGAAACAAACACGTTTTGCTGGTTGATGATGTAATGACAACCGGGGCAACGGCTGAGGCTTGTTTACAGAAAATTGCGGCTGTTGAAGGTACACGTGTGAGTTTTGTTACTGCAGCTGTGGTAACGGGTTAACTTATAATTGGCGGGTATTACATCGGAAAGATATTGTAATTAATAAATTCTATCCGATTATTTTGCCCGGGCGTGTAAGGTTGTTTCTTTAACACCTCTCTCATTGCCTGGTATTTTCCCTTCATTTTAGTTGAGTAATGTTGATTTTGGCCACTTTCCGGGTTGGCGAATACTGGTCTCGACCCCTTATATATTAAGCTTGGTCATGTAAGATATTGAATAAATGGGATTGATGGTGGGTTAATATTGACTCACCTTTGTGGTGCGAAATGAAATTATTAAATACTAAATCATAAATCATGAAAACTTTTTTAAGACCCCTTATTTTTATTGCGCTTGTCTTTGCAGGTTTGCAGGGATATGCGCAATGCCCTGTACCAAACTTCAACTATAGTATAGCTCCGGGTGGACAGGTTACATTTCAAAACGCTTCAACTAATAATAATGACAGCCTTGTGCAAGGCAATGTTTTTGATTGGAATTTTGGTGATGGAGATACAGCTATTAACAACAATAGCTCTGTTACCCATACTTACGCTGCTAATGGCTGGTACCTGGTAACGCTTACGGCGCTAAATGCTAACCTGGGTTGTAGCCAGGATTCTTTTTTATGGATAGAGGTGAACCGTTGCCATCCTGCGGCTCAGTTTAATACCTATGCCGATGGTTTAGGAACGTATGACTTTGTAGCTGACCATCAGCAAACACTGAGTGGGCTGTTTACATACGCCTGGAATTTTGGAGATGAGAGCAGTTCTTCTACACCGGATTCAGTAGTACATTCATATACCAGTTCGGGCAATTATACGGTTACTTTATATGCAACGTCTTCAGTTCTTGGCTGTGTAGATACTTCAGCAGTAAACCTGAATGTAGTTAGCTGTACTTTTCCGCTTAGTATTGATACTGCTATTTTATCTCATAACCCGGTAGACATTCAATTCAGTTCTTCGGCACAAAATGTGGCATATACTTATGCCTGGGGTTTTTCCAACGGTGGGTCGGGAACCGGAGCCAGTGTTAGTCAGAGTTTTCTGAATCCCGGATATTATGAAGCAAGCCTTTCAGTGACAGATGCATCGACGGGTTGTGCGGCTACTGCCAGTTTGAATTTTGTGGTTAGCAATACATGCGGACTAGTGGCACAGAATTTTACCTACAGTATAAACAACGGCGGCCAGGTGCTGTTCAGTGATGCGAGCTATAGCAGTGATACAATCGTAAATGACCTTACTTATATCTGGATTTTTGGCGATGGGGATACTTCAACTAACAGCGGCAACCAGGCTAATCATTCTTACGCGGCTGGTGGAACTTACAACGTATCGCTTGAAATTTTAAATGCAAGCCAGGGGTGTGATACTATATTTTACCAGACGCTGGAAGTTAACATGTGCCATACGCTGGCGCAGTTTTCTACTACACCACTGGGTTCGGGCAGTTACGATTTTGTTCCTTTTTACCCTTATGCTTCTTTTACCTACGCATGGGCTTTTGGCAATGGCAGCACATCAACGGCAGATTCTGTAGTTTACCAATATGCTACTGCGGGAAATTATGCGGTTACTTTAATCGTTTTTGTTCCGCAACTGGGGTGCTCTGATACTTCAACCGTTAATTTGCAGGTTAGTACGTGCGGCCTCAGTGTTGCTATTGACACCACTATTGTGGGCCAATCGCCGGTTCAGATACAGTTTCAATCATCGGTGCAAGGTGCTTCGGATGTTTATACCTGGACCTTCAGTAATGGAGCAACAGCCAGCGGGGCCAGCACCACCTATTCTTATCCCAGCAACGGAACTTATAGTGTGAACCTGGCGGTAAGTGATAGCTCAACGGGATGCGCGGCAAATGCAAGCTTAACTTTTGTAATAGAGGGTACCTGCGGATCGTTTGCGCCGAATTTTACCTATAGCATTGGGATAGGTGGTATTGTTACATTTACTGATAACAGCTATGATTGGGATACGGCAGGGTCAAATGGTTTAAGTTATCTCTGGAATTTTGGTGATGGTAATACTGTGAATAACAGTGGCTATCAGGTTAATCATACCTATTCGGCTAACGGAACTTATACCGTATCGCTGGAAATGTTGAACGCCAGCCAGGGTTGCGATTCGGTAGTAAGCCAGACTTTTGAACTTAACCGCTGCGCGCCTGCTGCACAATTTAACGACTGGCAGAACGGTTTTGGAAGTTACGTCTTTGTTAACACCGATTATCTGACAATTGCGGATACGTTGTTTAATTATGCCTGGACTTTTGGTGATGGTGGCACTGCATTTTCTAATTCACCCGGCCACTTGTATACCGCCAGCGGAAATTACATAGTAACATTAATTGCCACATCTTCGATACTTGGTTGTGCGGATACTTCAAAGCAAACCCTTGCAGTTACTTTATGCAGCTTTAATGATGCTATTGATACTTCCGTACTTTCTTACGGGCCTGAGGATATTCAGTTTGCACCAGCATCGAACGTAGCGGGTTATACTTATGCCTGGAGCTTCAGTGATGGAGGAACTGCTACAGGTACCCCTGTTACACATACTTATAGTGCCAGCGGTTCTTATACTGTGAACCTATCTGTAAGCGATGCCTCGTTAGGTTGTTCAACCACCAGTAGTTTAACCCTACAGATAAACAATACCTGCGGTTTAACTGCAGGCTTTGCGAATGGAGGTAACGGGTTAACCCAGTTTTTCTATACTTACATTTACGATTCGCTTTCGGCTACTATAGCCAGTTGCAGCTGGTCTTTCCCCGGTGCTACGCCATCGACAGCTACAGGGCTTAACGTAAGCGGCATTGTATATCCTGCAGTAGGTACTTATTCGGCCTGCGCTTATATTGTATCTACCGGTGGGTGTGTTGATACCGTTTGCCAATCGGTGGTGGTTAGTGCAGCTACTTATACTATTTCAGGTACAGCAGGTAAAACCGGCGGCCCGGGTTTTGCCGGTGTGGTTTACCTGATTGTGCAGGATAGTACCGGCCACCTGGCTTTATTAGATTCGACTGTTTCGAATTTTGACTCTGCCGGTGTATTTAATTATTATTTCGGCGGTTTACCGGTTGATACTTACTATGTAAAAGCGGCGCTCAGCACACTGGATGCTGACTATGCCAACTACCTGCCTACTTATTATGGCGATGTGCTTAACTGGGGCACTGCTACACCGGTAATTATCAGTAACAACGATGCAAGTAGTATAGATATTTCGCTGATAGCGGGTAGTAACCCGGGAGGGCCCGGCTTTGTGGGCGGTTATGTTAGCGAGGGAGCAGGTTTGGTTATTGGCAACACCGGTAATGCAAATGCTAAAGCATTGGGAGACCCAATAGCCGGTGTGCAGATTAACCTTTTAACCAGCACAAACCAGGCAGTAGCCTATACCTTTACAGATGTTAACGGACACTACCAGTTTGCCGACCTGGCACTGGGCAGCTACAAAATATATGTAGAGCAATTGAATAAAGTACCAACCCCGCTTGACTTTACTTTAACTGCCGAGAACCCGGTTGATAGCGGCGCTGATATGAATGTAAACAGCCACGGCACAACGGGGATAGACAACACCAGCAATTTGCAAATAATGGAGGTTTATCCTAACCCGGTTGTTAGTTCGGTACAAGTTCAGATTGGTTGTAAGCAAGCTGCAGATGCTACTTTGAAAGTGGTAGATATATTGGGCAGAACCGACCTTGAACAAGGAACGAAATTAACCAGCGGACAAAATACTGCTGAAGTTGATATGACGGCCTTTGCTGCGGGTGTTTACCAATTGGTTATTCAAACGGGCAGCCAGCAGGTTACTTATAAAATAGTAAAAGCGAGATAGTAGTTAGTATTGAGTATAAAGTATTAAGATAATACAAATTACGGCCGGGTAACCGGAATTAAGAGTTCCTTTTCTTTCCTTTTTCCTTTGTGTGTAGCCGGGTTGCCTGATATTGCAGCCCGGTTTTTTTGCGTATGCTTTGATTTGTTTGATTAGGCTGCTATGGGAAACAGATCGGCAACCAACTCACCCTACTTGCCAGGCCGCGCAAATCCCGCTTTTAAGGCGCCACTTAAATTTTAAGTTTCGGCCACTAACTTTATTTGCCGTTCTTTTTTCCTGATAAAAAAGAACCAAAAAATCAAGGCTGCTCAGCTATTGCCTAAAAAGGCTTCTCTACGCAGGGAAATAAACGAACCCGACACACCAGTAGCGCTTTTAGCTGACAGTACGGTTATATGCGCTTTTAGTTAACATTGGGTTTGTCTCATACAGCGTTTTTTTCCTTTTGGCTACGCATGAATCCTTTTCTTAACGGCAATAGCTGAGAGGCCGGTTTCAAATACAACCACATACGAAGGGCGGGTGGATTGTAAATTTGGGTAAGGCCCGATATTGCCAGCGGGCATATACTTTGGTCTTCAGTCACAGCGCAGAAAAGCCGAAGTGCAAAAACATATCAGGACAAATTTAATTTCGGTTGTTTACGATTTGCAAACCATAACAGGGCTAAGAATATAACAACGCCCAGCACACCAAAGGCGGCTTCGATGTTGAGCATGCCGGAGGGGCCGTAATGTGTGTGTGCCCAGCCGTCGACTATGGTCATGTAGTAAATAGGGGCGTTGGAGAGTGAGGCATAAACTGTAAATTTTGTTGCTGCGGCACCTTTGCCAATAGCCTCGAAAACAAAGGCGGTAAACCCTGCATATGAAAGGCCTGTTATAAAGGCATAAAGGGAGGTCCAGATAATATACATCAGTTCAGTGTGCGGGGCAAAGGCCATTAGCACGGTGCAAACGGCAAGCAATAAGCCGAAAATGGTGTAGGCTATCTGACGGTCCATGCGATCGCATAACCAGCCGCCGAACAGGCAGCCTGCCGCAGTAACCAGTCCGCTGAATACACCGGTAACGATGGCCACGGTATCGGCTGAGGCGTGCCAGTCGCCGGCGACAGCGGACCAGAGGTTTGAAGCTGCGCCGGTGCCAAGTGGCAGAAAACATAATATCATAGCCAGTATGCCCATTCTTGTTTTAAGGGTTTCCCAGATATCGCGGAAAAGATTTTCTAAGGTTTTTATAACTTTTTCGGCCTGCACCGTTGAGGCCGGTTCGTTAACGAAAATGAGTGCTATACAACATAATGAGCACGATAAGCCGATTACCAGCGGCGATAACCAGGGGTTAGCGAAATGCTGTGCCAGCCAAAGCCCTACGCCCCCTCCTATGCCGCTGCCGCCCAGGTTGCCCGCCTGTAAAAAGCCCCCGACGTGGCCCTTTAAATGGTGTGGCGTATCGTGTGCGCCAAGGCCGTAGGTTGCCATGCCCAGAAAAGAAACTGCCACATTTGCAACTACCACAATGATAGTACACAGCGGCAGACTTGAAGCCTTAACAGGCAAAATGCCAGTGGCGATAATACAGGCGGTGGTTATTATGGCTGATAGTATGTACCATTTTTTAAGGGATAAAGCAGCATCTACAACCGGCGCCCATAAAAATTTAATGACCTGTGGCAAAAGGCCTGCGGCTACGAGGGCAGCTATGGCTTCGACAGAGATGCCGGCCCTGGAATACTGATAACCCAGTGCAACGCTAACATAGCCTGAAACCACACCAAAGGGCAGCATGAGCACGAGAAAAACGAACGGATGTGCAGGCTTTGCGTCTAAAGGGATTTCTAAGGGCCTGTTCATTCAGAAGATGTTTTATAGCGCTTTAAAGGAAATTGCGTTAAGCTTTAAATGAGGAGATGATAAATGAAGGTAAAATTTTCTTTGATAAGCTGATATCCTGTTAGCGCTGAGGCTTCTTCTTTACACGGTCCGTTTTTTTCTTAGGTACTTTTCCAATTCTTTTATCGCCGCGGCGGATGAGGGTGCAGAGTTCAAGGACTGAAGATTCGAAATCGGAGGCGCTGACGGGTATCATTTGCCAGGCGGTTTCGCCGGCGCCGTTGTTGAGGATGGAAACGGAGCACATGGAGGGGAATGTTTGTTTTAAACTTTCGTGGTTTTGGTGCGAGGTGGCAATCCATACGCCATTTACTTCTGTATGGTCTTTTTTGTCGCGGAGGATGAGCATGATTTTGTCGCCGATGTAAACGCCAAAGCAGCCGAAGAATGGTTTAACTACGTATGGCAGGGGTTCGAGGTACTCGAAAACAAAATCAAAGGGTATGGTTTTTTTAAGGGCCATGGGTGTATGAAAATAGCATAAAAGAAAGACTGGTTGGAAATCTGTGTTGAGCACAGGGTGTATGACAAATTTCCCTTTTCGTACCATCCTTCAAACTTTGCAATACAAACTCACCCTGTCCTACGGACATCCCTCTCTTTGAAAAAACTATGCTTTACCCAAATTTTAAGTTTAGTCGGCTGGCTTTAATCGCCGTTCTTTTTGCTTGATCAAAAAGAACCAAAAAATCAAGGCTGCTAAGCAATTTCCTAAAAATGCTTCTC
>PMXD01000177.1 GCA_003165895.1 Bacteroidota bacterium
CAGAGAATGAAACAGCCCTGCCGCCAGCGGGGGACATTCTTCGTTTTTTCTGCGCTTCGCTTGAAAAAACGAAGAACAAAAATCATCTTCCGAACAGTTATGCCGTCCCCTCAAAGATGTTCGGAAGATGCCGTTTTCATACCTGGGGTGTCTGATAACCATAGATACTCACCACCCCCTACACCCCCGCCAGCGGGGGACATTCTTCGTTTTTCGGCGCTTCGCTTGAAAAACGAAGAACAAAAACCATGTTCCGAAGGGTTGTGCCATCCCGTTCCTGCGAAAAGCAGGATGAAGCAAGAGGAGAAACCAGAGCCGCTTTTGGCCACCCGGATTAAGGGATCATCTGACAAAATATTATTTGTGCATAATAAAATCCGTTATGACTGATAAAAGGAAAATTCTGATAACCGATGAAGTTCACTCTCTTTTACCCGAGGGGCTGGAACAAATGGGTTTTGAAGTTCACTACCAGCCTAAAATAAAACCGGAGGAAGTACTGGAAAATATTTCGGAGTACGAGGGGCTTGTAATAAACAGCAAAGTTTATGTGGGCAAAGAAATGATGGACCGGGCTACCCGGTTAAAATTTGTTTGCCGGGCGGGTTCGGGGCTGGAGGTGATTGACCTGGAATACGCGAAGCTTAAAAACATTAGCGCCTTTAATTCGCCTGAAGGAAACCGGAATGCGGTGGCTGAATTTGCTTTGGGGGCGCTGTTAAATATGATGCGCAATATTGGTAAAAGCAACATTGAGGTTAAAAACCGGGAGTGGAAACGGGAAGAAAACAGGGGAGTAGAACTTTCAGGAAAAACTGTGGGATTGATAGCTTATGGTAATACCGGTCAGGCATTTGCCAAACTGCTGGCCGGTTTTGATGTTCAGGTTCTGGCTTATGATAAGTATTATCACGGGTTTTCGGCCGGGCATGTTAAAGCGGCTACGATGGAAGAAATTGCTGAAAAGGCGGATGTTTTAAGCCTTCATCTACCGCTTACACCTGAGACTACTTATATGATTGACCTGCAGTTTTTAGATAGTTTTAAAAAACCTTTTTGGCTGTTGAATACCTCGCGGGGCAAGGTGTTGGATTTGGGTGCTTTGTTAACCTGTATTTTTGAAGGTGGAATTATTGGCGCTGCGCTGGATGTGCTTGAAAATGAAAAAATCAGTATCCTGAGTAAAACTGAGCAAGCCAATTTTGATAGCTGCGTTGCAGATAAACGCATATTTCTGAGCCCGCATATAGCGGGATGGACCCATGAATCGAAAAGAAAAATTGCTGAAGTGCTGCTTTCACGTATTAAAGAAATATATCACCCACGCATTTTATGACACAAATATGACATAAGCTTCTTCCCTGCCTCCGTTAAAGATTCTATTTTTACCTCTGTGTCAGATAATATTTTTGTGCATTTGTACACCCCCGTGCAAAAAAAAGATAGCTTTTAACAACTGGTTAACTTTGTTTGCCAAAAAAATCTATTTTTGACGACTTTAGGTTAAGGATATATAACTTGCGTATGAAGAAAATACTTACTCTGCTTAGTTTGTTGGCTATTGTTTTTGCCGCCAGGGCCCAGAATGGTGATATTTCGGGAAAAGTAAAAGATGAGAACGGCGAAGGTGTTCCGTTTGCGAACGTTGTTTTGGTTGACACCAAAGGAGCGCCTACCGGCAGAGGTACCCAAACCGACTTTGATGGTAACTATTCTATTAACCCTTTAACGCCGGGCAAATACAATGTTCAGGTATCGTATGTTGGTTATGCTGCGCAGAAGGTTGAGGGGGTTGTTGTAAACTCAGAGAAATCGACATTTGTTGACTTTAAACTTAAATCGGCTTCTACAGAATTAAAGACAGTTGAAATTATTTCGTATAAAGTGCCATTGATTGACCCGGGGAATACCTCTGCGCAAAACGTAGTATCGGCGACGGAGATTGCCAACATGTCGACCAAGAACATCAGCGATATTGCGGCTACTACGGCCGGTGTATTCCAGAACGACCAGGGGGGCAGCCTTAACATCAGGGGTGGCCGTGAGGACGGAACACAATATTACGTAGATGGTGTAAAGGTTATAGGTACGCCGAACCTGCCAGCATCATCTATAGAACAATTACAGGTTATTACCGGTGGCGTGCCTGCCAAGTATGGTGATTTGAGCGGTGGTATAGTGAACATTACGTCTAAAGGGCCATCCAGTACTATCAGCGGTAGCCTTGAAGTTCAAACCACACAGGGTTTAGATGCATATGGTTATAACCTGATTAACGGAAGCCTTGAAGGGCCTATCTGGAAACAAAAGAGTACTAAAAAAACCATTATGGGTTTCTTTACCTCGTTTGAATATGAGCACCAGGATGTTGCAAACCCATCAGCTATTGGCTATTGGCAGGTAAAGCCGAGTTTGCTGGATTCGCTGCGTCAGAATCCGCTATCACAGGTTGCGGGTTCAAGCGGCTTTATCACAAACTCCACTAATGTTACCATGGCTAATATGTATAAGCAACTGGCGACACCTAACGATGCCGAAACTGATTTCAGGGGCAACGGCCGCCTGGATATCAGGCCTGCAGATAACATTACCTTGTCATTTGGTGGTTCAGCTTCGTATATTGAGTCGAAAGAGACTGTTTATGGTTATTCATTATTTAATTCAGAGAACAACCCAACTAATAATTCGCTTGATTACCGGGTTTACGGGAGGTTTACCCATAATATACAGGGTAAGCAATCTGAAGAAGATATCAAGGACGGGAAAAAGAGAAAATCATCCGCTTTTCAAAATGCATACTACACCATCCAGGTTGATTATGAAAAGTCGAAACAAACGGTAGAGGGTGCCGGTGGTACTAATCCTTTTGCCTATGGTTACATTGGTAAGTTTAATGTTAAAACAGCCCCTGTTTTTGGCTATGATACTTTTGCCATAGGCAATAAAGTTTACCATGGCTGGAAACAAACCGGGATTCAGGATACCGCGATAGCTTTTACCCCTTCAGGTATTAATGCTGCCAGCGCCCGTTATACAACGGAATATTACCAGCTACTAGGCGCGCAGACAAACCCTGACGGAAGCCTTGAGGTTTATAACGGCAACAACGCCAATAATACCAGCACGCTTACCGAGATACAAGGTGACCAGGGTTTAATCAACGGTTCGCGTTCTAATTTTGTCAATAACATCTGGTATAATACCGGACGGGCATATGGAGCATATGGTAATTATCAATATAGCAGCGACCCGAGCTTACCCGGCGGTGGCAACAGCGACCAGTACCACGTAAGGCTTGAAGGCGCATTTGACATTTTGAAACCGGGGGCAGCCAGCCGGAATAAGCACTCGTTTGAATTCGGTATTGAGTATGAGCAAAAAATTGAGAGAAACTATCAAATGTTTCCACTGTTAGGAAACGGCCTATGGTCTTTGGCCCGTGCAGATATGAATTTGCAGCTTGCTGATTTTGACCGCAGCAATCCTATATTCAGGATTAACGGTGTAAACTATGCTTACAATGACCCTAACCGTCCTAATTTTTACTTAACGGATACCATTCTGTTTAATAATGCATACAATGCCTCAGAGCAGACTTATTTCGATCAACAGGTAAGGAAGGCGCTCGGTGTTCCGGTAAATGGCACCACCCAAATAAATATAGATAACCTGAGCCCTACTTTTTTAAATATCAAGATGTTTTCGCCGGATGAGTTGCTTGGTAACACCGGTGTAGGGTCGCAGTATGTAACCTACAGGGGTTATGATGCTTATGGCAATGTGCTTACCAACCAGCCTTCGTTTAATGATTTCTTTACCCAGAAGGATGCCAACGGTAATTATACCCGGCTTATACCGGCTTACCGGCCGATTTATTCAGATGCTTATATTCAGGACAGGTTCTTCTTTAAAGACCTGGCATTTAACGTAGGTTTACGTATTGACCGTTTTGATGCCAACCAGGAAGAACTGATTGACCCTTATACTTTGTACCCCATAAAAACTGCAGGCCAGGTGACATCGTTAAACGGTAACGCGGTAACCCTGCCTGGTGATATAGGCAGTAATTATGCTGTATACGTTGATAACAGCTCGGCACCTACTAAAATTGTAGGTTTCCGTAACGGAAGTTCATGGTACGATCAGTATGGTAACCTGCTTGCCAGCGGCGCTTCTGTGGCATCGGCATCGAGCACCGGAACTATACAGCCATATCTGAAAAACCCGAATGAAAATATCCAGACATCTAATTTCGACCCGAATCAAACGTTTCAACAATACAAGCCTACCATTATTGCCATGCCACGTTTGCAGTTTTCGTTTAACTTAACTGATAAGGCTTTGTTCTTTGCCCACTATGATATCCTTTCACAAACACCTAATTCGAACCAGGTAGCGGTTGACCCTACGCAGTATTATTTCTTTGCCAACAGTATTGGTAATGCTATCAATAACCCTGCGCTTGAGCCTTCGCGCACGGTTGATTATGAACTGGGCTTTAAACAAAAAGTAAGCAATACTTCAGCAGTAACCATTTCTGCCTTTTACCGCGAATTCAGGGATCAGATTGAAATTACCAAAATCACCAACGCCTATCCAAACGATTATATTACTTATGGTAATATAGACTTTGGAACTTCGAAAGGATTTACGCTGGATTATGATATGCGCCGCACCGGCAACTTCAGCTTAAAAGCCAATTACACTTTATCTTTTGCTGATGGAACAGGCTCGGACCCGCAAACACAGTTAACCTTAATTAATTCAAACAGCCCTAACCTGCGCTCTATAAGCCCGCTTAATTACGATTCGCGCCACTTAATCAATGTTAACGTTACTTATAGCTACGGCGTAGGCAAAGACTATAACGGGCCTACCGTTAAAAACGTGCAAATACTATCTGACGCAGGTATCAGTTTACAGCTTACTACCCGTTCAGGGACCCCTTACACTGAACAGGAAAACGTTACCCCGCAGGGTTTGCAAAACACTGCTACCCGCGCCATTGGCGAAGGCTCAATTAACGGTGCGCGTTTGCCATGGTATGTAAGATTGAATATGAGGGTATGGAAAAACTTTAACTTTGTTGTTGGTAAGAAGAAAAAGGAAGCTGATGACAGGCGCAATGTATCGCTGCAGATATATTTACAGATACAGAACCTGCTGAATACGCAAAATGTACTTACTGTTTACAGGTACACCGGTACCCCGAATAGTGATGGATATCTGAATGACCCGGGCAGTTTATCAACCATTAACAGTGCTTTGAACCCGAAAGCGTTTAAAGACCAATACGCCATTTATGTAAATAACCCATCGAATTATGCATTACCAAGAAGAATTTACCTGGGTGGTATATTCCTCTTTTAATTAATAAAGCTAAGTAGTTAAGAATTATTTGAACTAATTATAAATTAAGTAACATGAAAAGGATTCTATTGAACCTGACTATCTGGGCAGCCCTGATGCTGGCAGGCGTTTGGGTAAACGCAAAAGAAAATCCGAAAACCACGCGTCCATCGAGCCCGCAGGCTTCTTTTAAAACAGAGGCCGGCGATTGTAATGCCGGCCTGGCTAAGTTTGATATAGACATAAACAACGTAAGGGCGCGACTGCTTACCGGTGGGGATATGTGGTGGGATTTGAGTTCATTGCCGGAATATGAGGTACCCAAAGGTGATGGAACACACCCATTATGTGCAATTTTTGCCGGTGCACTATGGATATCGGGTTTAGATGCCGGTGGTAACCTGAAAGTGGCGGCACAACGCTACCGCGATTATGGTAACGACTACTGGCCGGGACCTTTGGATGCTAATGGAAATATTGACCAGGCTACCTGTAGCCAGTATGACAGGTTTTTTAACGTGTTTGGTGCTGATATAGCAGCTGCACAGGCTGCGTTTCAGCTAAAAGGCTCATCTACTACAACGGCCGATATTCCGACAGATGTATTGGCATGGCCGGCATATGGTAACCAGTTTATAGCCACCGACCCCAGCCTGCTGGGCAGCACTTTTAATATTACTGATAATATGGCCCCGTTTTTTGATAATGACGGAAACGGCCTTTATGACCCTACTAAAGGTGATTACCCGGTAATACCGTGCCGAACAGGTGTGGCAACAGCTTATGCCGACCAGATGACGTTTTATGTTTTCAATGATATGGGTAATATCCATAGCCAAACTAACGGGGAGGCTATAGGCGTACAGGTAAATACACTGGCGTTTGAGTTTTCGACTTCGGATGATTTGAATAACATGAGTTTTTATAATTATGAGATAGTTAATAAATCATCAAACGCCTGTTATCAGACTTATGTTTCGCAGTGGGTTGACCCGGATTTGGGTTGCTTTAATAATGATTATGTAGGCTGCGATGTGGGACGGGCTTTGGGTATTTGTTACAACGGTACTTCGCCCGACCCGGATTGTGCGCCTGAAAACGGTTACGGCCTTCAACTGCCAATTGTGGGTGTTGAATTTTTCCAGGGCCCATTATCGGACAGCGCAGTAAACGGCGTACATCCGGATTTGGGAATGACCTCTTTCTGTTATTTTACGGGCCTTGGTGCTCCTTCACCTGCGCAGAGCGATCCTATTACGGCCCCGCAATATCGTAACTTCCAAACCGGGTATTGGGGTGATGGTTCTCCTTTTGAATATGGCAAAACCGGGTATAACAGTGGCGGTGCACCGACTAAATATTGTTTCCCCAGCGACCCTACTGACAACTCGCCTAACGCGTGGAGCGAATGTTCTGCGCATACAACCGCCAGTGACAGAAGATTTGTTGAATCTTCGGGGCCGTTTACGCTATCACCCGGTAATGTGGAATATGTTACCGTGGGTGTGCCATGGTTGCGCCCTCCGGGAAATGGTGTAGGCCTGTGCCCAAGTTTTCAAACTACCATTGGCCCTGTGGCTGATGAGGCTAAGGCCCTGTTCAACACCTGCTTTAAATTACTGGATGGCCCTGAAGCGCCAACCTTAGTGATAAGGGAATTGGCTAATGAGGTAATTATTAACCTGGTAAATTATAAGGGCTCGAACAATTATGGCGAAAGCTATGCCCAGAATGATGGGAAAACAGCCCAGCAGGTTGACTTGTATTTAGCCGGCAATGGAGACTCATTATACCGTTTTCAGGGATACCTGTTATACCAGGTGGCCAACGCACAGGTTGCAGCAAGTGACCTGGGCGACCCTACCAAAGCCCAGCTGGTTGCTGAGTGTGACATTAAAGATGACGGGGGTGTAGCCCAGCAGCAATTTATTAATTACGTAGCTGACCAAGGCCTTGGCGGACTGCTTGTGCCAACGCTTGAAGCGACGGGTTCAAATTCGGGAATTGTTTCATCGTTTGACGTGAAAGCAGATTTGTTTGCGCAGGGAACCAACTCGCAGTTGGTAAATAATACTACCTACTATTTTTGTGCCATAGCGTTTGCTTATAATAATTATGAGCAATATAACCAGGCTGCTCCGTTAGCCGGCGGACAGATTACAGAATATTTACCGGGCCGGGGTAATTTTAATGTTTACACGGCTATACCGCATCTAACAGATTCCCGGAATAATGGCACGGTATTAAATTCTACCTGGGGCCAGGGTACCAGTGTACAACGAATAGAAGGCCAGGGCAACGGGGGCAATAACCTGGAGCTTAGTCCTCAAACTATCGTTAATATTCTGAACTCGCCAACCAGTTCGATTGATACATTGACTTATTTGCCGAATTTTGACCCCATTGGTTTTCAGGTAACTGATCCAGTTGGTTTGATTGAATCTAATTTCCAGGTTCAGTTTGAAGATTCATTTATTTATACCTGCAGAGATACTTTACACGCTCTAACTGCTTCAGGCCACGATACTGTCATTCGCAGTACTGATTATGTGCATGTGGCCAACACTGTTTATCCGGTAGGCGATACCATTAAGATAGTAGTAACATATCATGTGGGCCCCGGAGATACTACCAAAACATCTATCAGAACTGATACCGTAGCTTCGGTTCAAACATTTCATTTCTGGAGGCTATTGGATATGAATAACCATGATACTATTAACGCTGACAGAAACCTGGACAGGCCTTACCAGCAGGAGATTATATCGTATAGTGGTACCGAACCCTTAGATTACGGATTTTCGCTTAATATGGGAACCCCGCTTGCAGCTTATACATTACCTGGTAACTACATTACCGGTTTATCAACGGCACCACCGCGATATGTTTATGGTGTTGTCAATAGCCAATCATCTGTTCAATGGCAGGATTCTACACAACAATGGCTGAGTTTTCTTGCTAATACAAGCGGAATCGGTGTTGTTACCAACTGGATACGTTCGGGAACCACCCTTAACAGCCTGCTCAGTAATTCCAACTCTACCAAAGCACTTGCATATTGTTTTGACGATAACTGGTATTATACAGGTGGCAGTCCTCCTAGTCCACCATCCAATTTTGACGACTCGGCAGATGTGTTCAACAATATTTTGGGAGGCACCTGGGCGCCCTATTGTTTAACGCCGAATTATAGCAACAAGGCACCTATCAACAACTCGCCGCCTTATGTTTATGGCCCGGGTTTTAAGTGGCGGAATTATGCCGCAGTAGGTTATCAAAGCCCTCCTCCGCAAAACACGCTTGATAAGTTAGCCAGCGTAGATGTAGTTATTACGCCTGATACCAAGTTGTGGTCGCAGTGTGTTGTATTTGAAACCGGTGAAGATGAGGATGTAAACCAGGGCAGTGATTTGTATACGAGGTCGGCACCTTCTTTAGCAGGCAAGGGTGCCTATAAAGGTGAAATACGTATGGCTTATTCGCAGGATTGGCACAATGCGAATACGCGTGATTATCTGACGTCAACTGAAAACACCACTAAAGAGATAGGCCGCTCGTGGTTTCCGGGTTACGCCATTAACATTGAAACCGGCCAGCGCCTGAATATTGCATTTGGTGAAAGCTCGGATATGGGCGACCAGCATGGAACGGATATGCTTTGGGACCCTACATCGAATTTATACGGCCCTATAACATTCCCGGGACAGATCATACCTCAGTTGCCGTATTTTGGCGGTAAACACTTTGTTTATGTAATGAGTACGAAGTATGACGGAGGCCAGATGGCCCATGATACCTTGTTACATTATTACGATGATATAATACAACCCACCGGAACTCAGGCCCTGAATCAGAACATGTATCCATTTTACCGTACTTTGATGTGGACCTGCATTCCGTACCTTACGCCCACTTATAGTTTTGTAAGTGATGGGGTAAATGGTACTGCGTATATTCCACCAACTACGGTAACGGTGAAGCTGAGGGTTGAAAAACCATACATCAGCGCCCTGGCGGTAAGCCCAACGCCTGGTATAGATTCGCTGCCGGATTATCTGTTTAGTACTGTTGGATTAGGGGCTAAGCAAAATAATAATGCGGTTGCCAAATCGGCGCTTGATGAAATTAAGATTGTTCCGAACCCGTACCTGGCTTATTCGGCTTATGAAACCACTGCCAATAGTGCAACGGTTTATGTTACCAATTTGCCAAATACCTGCACTATCACCATTTACTCGCTTGACGGTACCCTGATAAGGACGTTACAAAGGGCGGTAGGCGTTAACCCAACTACCAACCAGGAGGTTGAAACAAGCAGCGGCGAACCTATAACAGCGGTGAATGTATCGACCTCGGTTAGCTGGGACCTTACCAATACTGCGGGCGTTCCGATTGCAAGTGGTGTTTACCTGTTTCATATTGAAGCGCCGGGCATTGGGCAAACAACTTTAAAATGGTTTGGAGCTGTAAGGCCTGACAACATTACGAACTACTAAAATATATTATATAAAGTAAGACCTTATGAAGAGAATTATAGTAATGCTTAGTGTGGTTTTAACGGGTGTGCAGGCTTTTGCGGGTAATCCGGACAGGAGCGGTGAGGCAGGCGCGGCTGAATTATTGATGAACGGCTGGGGGCGCTCGACAGGCTTGTGGAGCATGAATACGGCTGACGTGCAGGGTATTGAATCTGAAAGAATAAACCCGGCCGGAATGGCCTTTACCGAAAAAACGGAAATTGCGGCTGCGTATACTTTGTGGTTGCAGGGGTCGGGTGTTGGGGTGGCGCACTTTGGTATTGCACAAAATGTAAAGGACAATGTAATTGCACTTAGCATACAGGCTTTAAATCTGGGCAGTATAGAGAAAACGACAACCGCTGCCCCGGAAGGAGGCATAGGCACTTATTCGCCGGCTTTTATTAACATAGGCCTTACTTATGCCCGTAAGTTTTCGAACAGTATATCGGGCGGTGTTACTTTCAGGTTAATTGACGAAGGGCTGAATAACATGAATGCCGTAGGTTTTTGTATAGACGGAGGCCTGCAGTATGTTACCGGGCCTAAGGATAATATTCACTTTGGTGTTTCATTACGCAACATAGGTACGCCGATGAAATTCAGCGGTGATGCGCTTGCTACTTCGGTTGATATTGTTTCTTCTACAACTTATACGCTGCAGGAAGAAAGCAGCGTTAACAAGTTTGAACTGCCAACACAGTTAAACATTGGAGCTGCCTATGATTTTTGGATGGGCGTTAAAAAAGAAGTTAAGCCTAAGGTTTTTAAACAGGATTACAGGCTTACCGCTATTGCTAATTTTACCTCGAACGCTTTTGGTTATGACTATTATGGCGTAGGGCTGGAATGGGGCTGGAAAGAGATATTTATGTTGCGGGCAGCGTGGCGCTTTGAAAAAGGCCAGTTTAGCGCTGATACCAGGTTAGACGCTTACACAGGCCTGGCAGCGGGTGCATCAGTTGATATTCCTTTTAAGAAGGGAGGCGGGCCGCGCATGTCCATTGATTACTCGTACCGTGCAAGTTCGCCTTTTCAGGGAACCCATAGCTTTGGTTTGCGGTTTAAGTTGTAATTAGTAGTTTTGTTGCAGAAAAATATGGAGACGCCTCTGTTGCAGGGGCGTCTTTCCTTTTTGATAATTAGTTAAGTACATGGCTGGTTTTGGCCCCATCAGAATACAGAGAAATACATTTTTTACCGCTCCCGCGTAAGGCGGGATGAAACAAAAGACGCAAAGAGCGCAAAGACGAATACAAAAAAATCCGTTTAAAATGATTGGTTCTTTGACCAAAATGTAGTTTAATACTCAATTTTAAACAGTTATAGAGCGAGAATTCGAAAAATTTAAAATCAGATTACGATGTCAGACATATTTTATATGAGCAAGGAAGGCCTTGAGAAATTAAAGGAAGAGCTGAAATATTTGAAGTTTGTAAAACGCAAGGAGGTGGCGCGCGCCATATCAGAAGCGCGTGAAAAAGGTGACCTGAGTGAGAACGCCGAATACCATGCAGCCAAGGAAGAACAAGGCCATGTTGAGGCTAAAATCTCGGAAATGGAAACCAAACTGGCCAATGCGCGCATTATGGACGACCGGCAGATGGATACCAGTAAAGCCAATATACTTTCGACGGTGGAGGTATTGAATGTTAAGATGAACAAGAAAATGACGTTTACTTTGGTAAGCGAGGCAGAGGCTAACCTGAAGGAGAATAAGCTTTCGGTAAGTTCGCCTATTGGTAAGGTTTTACTGGGAAAATCGGTGGGTGACCGCGTTAAGGCGCTGACGCCGGGTGGCGAAATTGAATTTGAATTACTTAAAATACTGGCATAGCAGAACGGATTATTCGAAAACGGGCGACTTCCAACTCACCCCTTTGCCTGTCGGCATTGCCCCTCTCTTTGAAAAAAAGAGAGGGGAAAGCGTATTGGTTATTGTGAGGAGTATTTTAGTTCCGGGTTTTTAATCCTTGATTTACGGTTATAAATCTACCATCATGGCTTCTATTTTTACACGCATCATTAACGGCGAAATACCTTGTTATAAAGTAGCGGAAGACGAAAACTATTTTGCCTTTTTGGATATTTTTCCGTTAGCCAAGGGGCATGTGCTGGTTGTGCCTAAAAAAGAGGTTGACTACATTTTTAATTTGGAGGACGATTTGCTGGCGGGCCTTACTGTGTTTGCAAAAAAGGCGGCCCTGGCCATTGAAAAGTCTGTTCCGTGCGTGCGTGTGGGTGTTGCGGTTATTGGGCTTGAGGTCCCGCATGCGCATATACACCTGGTCCCGCTTAACCATATTGAGGATATTAATTTTAGCCGGCCTAAACTAAAGCTGGAAAAGGAAGAGTTGGAAGAGATTGCGGAGGCGATACGTAAGAATTTGGTGTAGCCCTCTTCAGAAAATTTCCAAATACATGTTTCGCACGGAGGAAATACAGAGTAAACAGCCGGGAAATACAACCATAAATCCCTTTTCGCAGGAGACTGTTTTGAAAGGGTTAATAATGTTTTTTATAGCCAGGTGCTCAGCCCCTCCCGTGCCCTAAAGGGGCATGTGCGTTAAGTTA
>PMXD01000163.1 GCA_003165895.1 Bacteroidota bacterium
AATAGTTTTTAGAGGTGCCCTAAAGTCATTCTAAGCTAAATCGAAAGGAGAGGTGAAACAAGTATTGAAAGGGTTATTGCAACTATTAGCTGTTATGTTTCTACCGGCAGGAATTTTCTTGACATGTGCATGGGTTATTGATTTTTTAGGAGTTGAATTTGCTCTAAAAAGAGCATGTTGGGTTTACTTCCATTTTTTTATCATTGCTATTATATACTTTATTGTTAAAGTGGGTGTTGTGCCGATAAACAGAAAGGGTAGCCTAAAAGTCGCCGACAAATCAGAGAAGGCATTATTCTATTTATCTACTTTATTGTTTCCTATTGGCGTTGTTTTGGTGGTTTTTATTTTATATCCGGTGGTATTTTTAGATACTGATACAACTTTATGGAATAAAGAGGCATATACTAATGTTATTTTTATCATTCTGGTTACAGTACCTCCGTATTTTTTTGGGATATATGACGGGCTAAAAGAAAACGCAAAAAGCATTATAGAAGAAAATAGGGCGAAAGAAAAAGAATTGAAAGATGAAATAAAGCGAATTGAGAGATTTCGTGAAACTGGTAAATTAGAAATAGATTAGTTGCATTAAATCTCCGCGACATTAAATAAATTATCCCCCGCTCCGTATCTCCTTTGTTCCCTTCGCTGTAAGTTATTACGCGGGTTACTATCCCCGTTCCGGCACTTGTGCGCCTGTTCCTTTCCAACATATTTTTCGCTGCAAAAAAGGCTGTTAGGGTGTTGGTGCGAAATATCCCTCTTACAGGTCTTACAAACTCTTAGTGTCTTACAACAGGAAACTATTTCAACAATAGGCAGTGTTCCCCGTTGTAAGACACTACTTGAAGTCTTATTTTGGGGAAAGTTGGTTTTTGCCTCCCGTTTCTTTACTGAATTATTCGGGCGGTTATTTTGGGGAAAGTTTTCAGGTCTAACCTGATTCAGATAGCTGTTAACCTCATTCAGTTTTTCGGGACTGATGGCGGTCAATTCCCGCCACTTGGTTTTAATCAAATCCAAAACTACTTGTTGCGGGTTCACTTTGCCGTATTTCAAATTAAGTCCCCGAAATCTCGCTAATCGTTTTTTATATACCTCCGGTTTTAATTCCTTTAACGCTGTCCAATACTTAGGATTTTGCCCCTCTATTAAAATTGCCCGTTCCTTCGGTTTTGCATCCTCAATATTTATAGACCAGTCGTATATAATCAACTGTTCCCAAAAGACAATTAAAACCCTCTCAAATCCCTTATGTATTGCCGGGTATAGTAATCCCGCCGAATTGTATAGGTCAATTTTCTTTGCCCTTAAAAACTCCATTGTGGTAGTCTTGATTTCAACCCTTAATAAATTGGGGTGTCCGCCTTTCTGTTTCCCCTTTTCATAAATTTTAAACTCGTATCGGTCGGTACTAAATTTAATCATGCATCCGCCGTCCTTGAATCTCCTTAACTCATATTCCTGACCCTTAAAACAAAGAATAGCCTTTATAAGCGTTAGAGTGTCGAATGGCAGTATTATATTAACTCCATGCTCAACGTTGTGTAATTCGTCTAAAAAGGGGTTTATATTGAATTTTTCGTGAAGTTCCTTTGTTGCCTCGAATAAATTGCAAAAGGTGAAATCGCTGGAGTTATCGCCGTTATTAAAATATTCGTGAATGCTACCCGAAAAATTGATGTACTTATTGTTGGTAACAGAAAATTTGCAGTGGTTATAAATGGCTTCCCTTTCATCTACTGGTATATACCCTTTTTTATTTCGGTCAGCATTTTTAAAATTATCGAGTTCACCAGTGTCTAAATTTACGGTGGCGTGAAACTCTAACAGGCCGTTAGATAAAAAATCCTTTGGCGCAATTCCCTTACAATCGCTATATTTGTAGTCAATCATTTCTGGTTCGCCCTGGATTTGGTTTTTGAACAATAGGAGGCCTTTGAACAGCCTCCTTTTTCATTTACCCTTATTGCTGAATTTTTCATTATTCAGTATTTCAGATTTTTGAAAACGGATACGGGTTCCAAAACGGTGAAATTTTAGTTTGCCGTCTTTTTTCCATTTGTGAAGGGTTACAAGCGAAATGCCTAACAGCTTAGAAACCTGTTTAGCAGTTAAAAAGTCCTCTGTTGTTTCTTTCGGGGTTGCTGGTGCAACTGGTGTAAGTTCCGATTTAAGCCGAGCGATAAGTTCGTCAACCGAAATGCCGTTTAATAAGATTTGATGATTCATACAATGCCTGTTTAAGAAAGGCACTGCAAAGTTGATTGCACTTAACAGGGGGAAATGCAGGGGGACTCCCCCTATTTTCTATTTAGTCCTTAACATGACCGCTTTTAACTGTGTTTCAACTTCGGTTTCCAAATTTGTTAAACCAAGTTTTACAAGATTTTGATGTAAGGCAGTTAAGTTTTTTTCCGTGCGCGGATTGTTTTTCCCCTTTGGTTGGGAATAAGGGTTAAAATATATAAGAGCACGTTTAACAGTTGCATCTTTTTCATTAAGTAAGTCGCCAATAATTCTTGCCATCTTGGTACTCGAAATTTCAGCTTCGGTTTTTTCGCTTAGTGTGGTTAATATTCCTAAAGTTTCTAAGAGCAAAAGTTTTTGGGAAAGGTTTTCAAACTGTAAGGGTTGTATATTTTCATCTTTTGTAATTTTTTCGTCCTTCCAAATGAAAATTTTCCGCGCCTGTTTTACACCGCACAATAAACTTTCAATACACTCCTTTATTTCTTCGTGTGTATATCCGATTTTTTCGTCTATTACTTCACCATTCTTTTGCGGGGTTTTTCGATAAGGCGGGTAATCAAGAAAACGCTCTTTTGTTTCTTCCAGTTCTTTCAAGTACCCTTCTAATTGGAATAGTACAGTTCCAGTTCTCAAATTTATGTAATCATTTGCCCTTTCTCTCGTTCCGATAATTCTATTTCTATCAAGTTCCTTAATAAATTGCGTTACAAACACTTTAATGTTATTGACAAAGACGCTCCGTTCTCTATGTGTGTCGTTTATATATCGCAATAAATCTTCTCTCTCTGACAATATTAAATTGTAAAATTCCTCATTCATTGTTCGCCCTGTTGAAATGAAAAAATATTGTATGTGCGCGAATGGAGGGAGTTACTACCCACCATACGCACCCGAATAAAAAAGGGGGAAGTCGTTTTAAAACACCCACCCCCTCCATTTCTTGTAAAGGAATCTCTTATTTTTCAGCTAAACAACTTTTAGTTTAGTGTTTGCGCTCCAATGTAACTGTAAAAGTTTCGCGTTTTCTTCCTGCGAAATCTTAATGTATTTCATAAATGATTTTTCGGTTTTGTGGCCGGTTATCTTCATTATTGAAATAGCAGGGAAACCACTTAAAAACAGGTTGGTTGCAAAGCTTCGCCGGGCTGTGTGCGTGGTTACTAATTTATATTTTTCAGTAGTGGTTTCAACTTTCATTGCGCCTCTGGTCTTGTTGATTGTAACGTTTTCAGTTAGTTCTGCATCTTTTGCCGCGTCCTTTAAATATTCGTTCATTTTTTGGTCTGAAATTGTGCGGGGTAAACCTTTTTCAGTGTGTGCATACTTGTTTAATATTTCTTTTACTGTGGGGTGTACCGGTATAACAACAATGTCTTTGGTTTTTTGAGTTTTCACTTTAAAACACTCTACACCGTCTATACTTACAACATTGTTCAATTTTAACTGCGAAAAATCGGAAAACCTTAACCCCGTCCAACAGCCTATCATAAACAAGTCCCGGCAATGGTCTAAACGCGGTTTCTTTGCAAAATCATGTTTGTATATTGTTTCAAGTTCTACCTCGTTCAAATAGATAGATTCTGTTTCCTCACTTAATGCCTTAAATCTTTTGCTCTTAAAAGATATGTTGGTATGCAATTCGCGCTCCATTGCCTCACCCATGAATAGTTTAATATTCTTAATGTTTTTACCTATCCAATTAGGTGAGAATTTCTTTTCAAAGGTTAGGTATTCAACATAATCCGTGTAAAAGTCCAAATCAACACTTTCAAAAGTTACTTTCTTTTTGCTGTATGTTTCAAAGTCTTTTAACAGCCTTACCGTCTGATTGTATTGTTTTAGCGTATTTGGTCTTTTATCGGTTAACCCTTTAACGTGGTGTTCAATAAACTCAACTAACGTTTTGAATTTGTCTTTAGCCTCTGTTTTTCGGCCTAACAGTTCATTGAAACGCTCTTTTAGGGTATCGGTGTCAATCGCTCCGTTTGTGGCCTCTAATTGAGTGCAAAGGGTTTTTAATTCAGATTCACGCGAAGTAAGAATACTATTGAAATCTGCAAAACCGTCTAAAGTCCGCCGGGCTTTTTGGTTCTTAGCGTCCCAATTTTGGGGCAGAATCTTTTTCCCAATGTAAAATTTCACGTTCACCCTCCCCCGGTCGTTGTATCGCAGGTAAATAGGTTGCTCGTCTTTTGCAGTTGCGTCTTTGAGGTAGTAGTTAAAACTCGCCATGTGTTTTGATTTTTGAACACGGCAAAGATTAATAAAATAATACGGGGGGACAAGGAAGGGGACAAATTTATTTTGTATTAACTTAATCCCACTTAATCAACGTTAACTGTTTTATGCCTCTTAAATGCTGATTTACATAGGGGAAGGTAGGTAATTAGATATAAACTAAGTTAATAAGGTTTGGCTCCCTTCGGGTGCATAATTAAAGACATTAACGCATTCTGGAAGAAGTTATCCGGAATTATTTTCAGACGGTAAGACTAACGCGGCAAGCGGTCTTAAACAAATTCTTTTGAAGGTAAAGGGCTTTGATTTTGTGCCAGGGGATTTGCGGTCATCTGCATTTATAAAAGCAGCAAACGAAATTCCCGAAGCTCATGGTTGGTTGAATAACTTTTACAATGAACCCGTTGCCATGAGTGCAAACAAACGTGCAATGCTTTTCAACTTATAAGCTTAGCCAGAAAATACGCAGCCGCCGCTGCGGTTACGCCAATAGATACTATTTTGAGGGTACCTTTAATAAGAGGCTGGCCGGTTACTTTGCTTTTCAGAAATCCGAAAATGGTTAGGGCAACAATGGTTACTGCGCATGAAAAATAGAATCCGGTTTTACTATTGTTGGTAATAATGTAGGGGAACAGCGGAATAAAACCACCCACCAGGTACGAAACGGCAATGGTAGCAGCGCTTATGGCGGCGCGGTTTTTCATGGGTTTTTGCATCTCCAGTTCCAGCTTCATCATAAAATCGGCCCACAGGTTTTTATCTCTGCTTATCTGCAATGCCACCTGCTGACTCAGGCCTTCATCTACGCCCATATTTATCAGGATGTCTTCTACTTCTTTTAATTCGAGGTTTGGAACGGTTTCAATTTCGGAGAATTCGCGCTTCAGTTCTTTTTCGTATTGCTCAATTTCCGACTCGCCGGCCAGGTAGCCACCAAGGCCCATAGAAATACACCCTGCCGCAATTTCGGCGAGGCCCGAAACAATAATCAGGTGCGTAGTATCAACCACACCGCTTATACCTGCAGTAAGGGCAAACGGAACGGTAAGCCCGTCAGACATGCCGATAATGATATCTTTTACCAGGGCCGAATTCCTTTTGGTTATTTCTTTTTTTTCTGCCATTGCGGGATAATGTTATTCTAAAGGCACTATTGGTTTTTGATTACGCGCCTGGTAATTATTTTACCGTCTATAGTAACGCTTAACAGATAAACCCCGCTGTTTAACATGTCAAGATTGATGAGGCTCACATTTTGAGCGTTATTCCAGTTACCGGTGTACACTTTGTTTCCAAGCATGTCAAACAAGTCTGCCTGTGTTTTAGCAGCAGGGCTCTTCATCGCAATTTCTATGTGGCCGGAAAATGGATTTGGATAAGCTGAGAAATTATTTTCGCTTTTTACGGTGATAATGCCGGCAGGTGTTTTTGTAAGATATACGTAGCCTGAATGGTTGCATAGTGAGTTGCTATCGTTATGCTGCCCCAGGTCTGCTTTTCCGCTCAAACTATCGCCCAGGTACAGACCACTCAACTGAATATATTGATAGGCGCAATTAGCATCGGTGGTGGTTATGTAGGCTGCAAAAGTATCCAGTTCCTCATATATCTTTCCCGCTATCAATGATATTCCGGAGGCGGATGTTATAATACCTGTGCTGCTAACCCCTAACTGAACGGGCCGCGAAACCTGTGTAGTGCTGTCGTAAATAAATCCACTCCAGTTTCCGGCAAGTGCTGTCATGTTGCTTATTTCAATCATTGAGCTGGGGTATGGGGTACCGTGTCGGCAAAAATCACCGTCGAATCATTCAGAAACCGGCCATATACCATTTGAGTTCCTTCTACAACATTAAGGGTTGCTGTGAGCGCACCTGAAGGCGTTATGTTATAGGTTCCAACAGGGTGCAGCGAATCGTCGGAAGTTCCTATCCCGCTGATGTAGCCATTACCATCAAAAAAGATATAAGAATAATCGTTTGAAACCGCAATCCACGGGCCGTTGAGGGTGGCATTGCTGTACTGGGCAAACATTTTTACAGGTAGCATTAACCAGGCCACTGCAATTAAAAGTATAGCTTTTTTCATAAGTAATTATCAGGTGTAAAAAAAGCGTAGACCTTAAAATTTACAGCTGATTTGGCTCATAAAAAAAACTGAATCTTATCACAAACCTGAAAGCGGCTTTGCCTTGGTTATGGCAGGCTTATAATATGAAGCCCGTAAAGGAGCATGTAAAAAACTGACAACCGGAAGTAATTGTATGAAGGTGGATTTGAAATTCAGATTTTGGAAATCAGGGATCAATGTCGTTAAGTTGAGGAATACATCTACCCAAACCCTCTGGCTCCCGAAACGGGAGAACCGCTACCCAGAAATGCAGAATACAACCACCGGGCAAAATTGTTCTTTTTGCTGCGCGGCAGTTCCACCGCTTCGGGGGCTGGGAGGTAGCGCAGCGCAAAAAGAACAGGCTAACGGCTTAACTTAATGACATTGGTCTTGATTCTTAAATCTTGATTCTAAGTTCTGAATGAGCAGTTTCTATATTTGCACCCATGAAGGCCACAATACTAATTATTGACGATGAAGCCAAACTACGTGGCTTGCTATCCCGGATTATTTCTTTAGAAGGTTTCCAGGTATTAGAGGCCGGCGATACTAAATCCGGTTTGAAAATACTGGAGAAAACAGATGTGCAGGTGGTATTAAGCGATGTAAAACTGCCTGATGGAAATGGGGTTGACCTTACCCGCGAAATAAAAAGCAAATATCCCTGTATTGAGATAATAGTACTAACAGCTTTCGGAACCATCGCCGATGGAGTAAATGCAATCAAAAACGGAGCCTTTGATTACCTGGTAAAGGGCGATGATAACGAGCGCATTATTCCGTTGCTGAATAAAGCCATCGAAAAAGCACAGATGCAATTCCGGATTGCACAATTAGAGAGAAAAGTAGCCGATAAGTATAGTTTTAATAATATCCTGGGCTCATCTAAAGCCATACAACAGGCCAAAGAACTGGCAGCCAAAGTTGCCGCTACAGATACTACCGTTTTATTGCTGGGCGAAACCGGTACCGGCAAGGAAGTATTTGCCCAATCAATACATGAAGCCAGTAACCGGAGATACAAACCTTTTGTAGCCGTTAATTGCAGCGCGTTGGGTAAAGAAATTCTGGAAAGCGAATTATTCGGTCATAAAGCCGGGGCATTCACCGGGGCATTAAAAGATAAACGTGGTTTATTGGATGAGGCTAACGAAGGCACCATCTTTTTAGATGAGATTGGCGAAATGAACATTGACCTTCAGGCCAAACTGCTCCGGGTTTTGGAAACCAGCGAGTTTTACCGGGTAGGCGATGCAAAAACTACAAAGGTAAACGTGCGTATTATTGCCGCAACTAACCGCAACCTGCGCGAAGAAAGCGAACAAGGGCATTTTCGGCTCGATTTGTACTACCGCTTGTCAGTTTTTCAAATACACCTACCCTCTTTAAACGAGCGCATTGAGGATATAGAAACCATTGCACCTTACTTTATCAGGCTATTTGCCGATAAAATGAATAAGCCTGTTCCCGCTATGAGCCCCGAGTTTTTAAATGCCCTCAAAAAACACCATTGGAAAGGTAATACCCGCGAACTGAAAAATGTAATTGAAAGAGCAGTTATTCTTTCAGACCGGACACTCAACCCTACCTCATTACCCTTTGATTTTGCTTCTGCCAGCTCCTCTCCTTTTGTATACAACCTGGAGGAGGTGGAAAAAATGCACATTCAAAAAGTGCTTCAACTTACCGGAGGTAACAAAACCGAAGCGGCCACCAGGATGAATATTGCTTTGGCTACGCTATATAGAAAGCTAAAGGATTATAAGCTGGAATAAAAAATCTTTGGCATATAAACCACATGATTTTTCTCAAAAAGAGAATGTACCTGTCATTATTGTAGTCTTTCTTTAATCTTTACGAACTTAGCAATTGGTTAACAAGGGTTACCGGACATTGGCAGAGTTTTTGGCATCATTAGTGGTATATTTAAAATAGTATGCTCATTAATATTATAGGTTCCATAGTTATTTTGCTGCTTGCAGTTTTACTTGCATGGCCGGTAGCAGTGCTAATGAAGAAAACCTATAATGGCGAGAAGAGTTTTCTGAATTTCATGCTGCCGGTAGAAAAATTCATTTTCAAAATATGCCGTATTGATCCCGGCATTGAAATGGACTGGAAACAATACCTGCTTAGCTTAATGTTTATTCAGGTATTTTGGTTTGTGTTTGGCTTTGTAATCTTACTGATACAAGGCCTTCTTTTTTTAAACCCGGCCCATATCCCCAATATGGAATGGACACTGGCGCTAAACTCTGCTATTAGTTTTCTCACCAGCACCAACCTGCAACATTACTCCGGCGAAACGGGGGCTACTTATTTATCTCAATTAAGCGTTTTCATGTTTTTGCAGTTTGTAAGCGCAGCAACAAGTCTTTGTGCAGGGGTAGCTATCGTTCGTGGATTAAGCTCAAAATCCATTTCGGGCCTTGGCAATTTTTATAAAGATTTTGTTCTTTCGTGCACCCGTATTTTATTGCCGCTATGCACCTTGGTAGCCATAATATTTATGCTCAATGGTATGCCCATGACGTTCAAAGGCCCACACCAAATAGTTACTTTGCAAGGCGATACCACCCAGGTCGCCCGGGGGCCCGTTGCGCCCATGATTCCCATAAAAGAACTTGGCTCTAATGGGGGTGGCTTTTTCGGAGCTAACGACGCCCACCCTTTCGAAAATCCCAACTTCCTCACCTTCATCGTTCACGTCATTATTGTAATGCTATTGCCGGTAGCCTTTGTTTTCTTTATTGGCTTATATCTCAATCAGAAAAAATTCAGCCGGATGCTCTTTGTCGTTATGCTGGCGGGATTTCTGCTAAGCCTTATACCCATTGTATACAGCGAAACTGCCGGAAATAATCACATTGCCGTAATGGGCCTTTCCCAACCCTTTGGGAACATGGAAGGAAAAGAAGTGCGTTTTGGCGGTTTCTATTCAGGCATATATAGTGCCATAAACATGGTAATTCCGGCAGGCACCATTACCGGCATGCATGATAGTTACATGCCATTGAGTGCCATTGGCATGTTAGTAGGCATGCAGGTAGATTCTTTCTTCGGTGGCCTGGGGACGGGTTGGATAAACATGTTCATTTACCTGATTATCGCAGTGTTTATTGCTACTTTAATGATAGGCCGTACACCCGAATTACTGGGCCGAAAAATATCAATTCAGGAAGTGCAGGTTGCTGTTATTGTAAGTATTCTCTCTTCCGGGGTTCCGATTATACTAACGGCGATAGCATGTTTCACCTATTTGCATTATCCGGGTGGTAATAACGTATTGGGCTGGTTAAGTAATAAAGGCCCTCACGGCTTTACAACCATGTTTTACGAGTACGTTTCATCCATGGCCGGAAACGGTTCAGAGTTTTCAGGATTAGGAAATAATTCGCCCTATTGGAACCTCACAACTTGTGTTCCTATGCTTTTAGGCCGGTATACACCTATTATAGGTGCCTTTATAATTATCGGTTCTTACAGAACAAAACAATACGTTGAGCCATCCTCAGGAACACTGAGATCAGATTCAACCACTTTTGGCTTGTTTTTGTTCTCTGTCATTTTGATATTAAGCGTGCTTTCTATGTTTATCATACTCATGCTGGGGCCGATAAGTGAATATTTCATTTAATTGATAAACATCTGCGCATGCATCTTTTTGTCCTGTTTTCAGCCCTTATCAGTTTGGCCGCTCTTTTTTCGTATGTTAATTTCAAAATATTCAAATTACCATCAGGCATAAGTTTAATGATGATGGGGGCAGTAGTTTAATGCTGCTTCTTGCAATCGGACCGGCCAATCTTCCGTTTACCGAATCCATAAAACAGGAATTGGCGCATCTTAATTTCAGCGAGTTCATTCTCGGCATCCTGTTAAGTTTTTTGCTGTTTGCCGGGTCACTTCAAGTAGATTATAACGACGTTAAGTTGCACGCTAAAAGTATTCTCAGTTTTGCTTCAGTCAGCACAATTCTCTCAACTTTCCTAATCGGCATAGTTGCGTATTTTGTATTCATGCTTTGTGGGTTGGCTGTTCCCTTGGGTATTTGTCTCTTATTTGGCGCACTTATATCTCCTACTGACCCCATTGCGGTAATCGGTATTTTGAAAAATGCCGGGCTTTCAAAATCCATTCAAATTAAAATAACCGGTGAATCACTATTGAATGACGGAATCGGGGTCGTATTGTTTATCACCATTTTGCACGCTGTAGACTCAGCGGCCGGCCATCTAAACATTTCATCGGTTTTGCTTTTGTTTTGCCGTGAAGCGCTGGGAGGTGTTGCTATGGGTTTGATTATTGGTTACACCGGCTTTTTACTCACGCGGTCAATAGACCATTTTCAAACCGAAATTCTGATTTCAATTGCTATGGTTATGGGAGGTTATAGTTTGTGCCACTACCTGGGTGTTTCGGGGCCCTTGTCAATGGTAGTTGCAGGCCTGATTACAGGTAACCAGGGAAAAGAACTGGCCATGAGCGATACCACCCGCGATTACCTGCTCAAATTCTGGGAAGTAATTAACGAGATTTTGAACGCCATTCTATTCATGCTTATAGGCCTTGAAATCATTTTTATAAGCTTTCAGTTTAAATATATCTCAATTGGTTTAATACTTGCTGTGCTGCTAATTGCAATACGATATGTTTCTTTATGGGTCCCTTCTGCCTTGTTTCGCCTTGAAACTACTTTAGAAGACCGTGCGCTGCGAATAATGACCTGGGGAGGTTTACGTGGGGGCATTTCGGCAGCACTAGCGCTTTCATTACCCAATGATCCTTACAAAAATATTCTGGTATCAGTCACTTTCGTTATTATCATTTTTTCAGTTGTGGTACAAGGAGTTTCTATTAAAAGACTGGTCCGGCACCAAGCCATGAGATAAGCATTTGGGCCTGACCCGCTTCCATAAAATCCTTCTCAAAATGAGAAACCTGACTACCAATATGAAAGGAATTTAACTTTAGTTGGCATACTCACGATGCGCAGCATCATCTTTAAAACTGATGATAATCAATAGATTAAGTAAGCATGGTTACCATGGCAGGGTATTTTGGCACTTATTTTCGTTGTATGCACGCGTATGAAAAAGTGGAAATCGGCAATTATAATTTTGACAGCATGGTTGCTGATGCTTTCTCTGCTTTACATTGTAGTATTAAAAGCAAAAATATTAGTTCATACTCATTAGCCAAAAAGTTTATGATACGCGAATCAGAAGTAAAGTATTACATCACTAATAACGTGCCTGCCCTGGCTGTGCAACTTTCGCACATAAAGGATAATAACGACGTTTACCGGGCCATTGATTGCCTTACCTGTTATACCAAAGAACTAATCCGCGAGGACCGGTTAAGTGAAATTCAGGCTTGTTTCCATGCTGCATTCGAATTACTGCATGAAGGTAACCGGCTTATACAACTGNNTATGTTCATTTACTCCGTTAGCAGATTACTCGAAATATCACTTAACGTAACTCAACCAATAAGAACTCTTTTTTTGAATACCTTTAAAAAAGAATACTGTAAACAAATTAATTCTAAACATCCATAAATTAAATACTATGTTATTTACTATCGGTTTATTCATAACTGGCCTTGTGTGCTTTGTACTGCTTTATTTATCTGTTTATTTTTTCGACAAAATTTAATTCACCCCGTCTGCAATCATTACTGCAGATTTTAAAAGCAAGCTTTATGATAGCGCTGTTCATCATTTCACTATTGGTTTTCGGGTACCTTGTTTACGTATTAATTAAACCCGAAAAATTTTAAATACCGGCCGGTTCTCATCAACCGCTAAAACTATAACACTATGAATGCAGAAATAATTGGAATAATCTTAATGTTTTTGGTTACGTTGGCAATAGGGATTCCCCTGGGCCGGTACATGGCCCGGGTATACGCCGGTGAAAAAACCATACTCGACTTTTTAGCTCCTATCGAGCGTTTTTTCTACCGTATCAGTGGCATTGACCCAACTAAAGAAATGAACTGGAAGGAAAGCATGCTGGCCATGCTCTCCATAAACCTGGTATGGTACNNTGCCCCTGAACCCGGATAAAAACCCGAACATGTTGCCTGACCAGGCTTTCAACACAGCCATTTCGTTTTTAGTTAACTGCGACTTACAGCACTATAGCGGCGAATCGGCAGCAACCTACTTTACCCAGTTGGCCGTTATGATGTTCCTGATGTTTGTATCAGCCGGTACCGGTTTAGCAGCAGCGGCTATATTAATGAACGCCTTGAAGCTAAGAACAACCACACAGTTAGGCAACTTCTATAATTATTTCATAAAATCATGCACCCGTATATTATTACCGCTGTCAATAGTATTAGCAGTATTTCTGATGATTAATGGCATGCCAATGACATTTCATGGGAAAGATACTATTACCACATTACAAGGCGATACTGTCCAGGTATCACGCGGACCAGTTGCGGCTTTTGTGCCTATTAAACATATCGGAACAAACGGTGGTGGTTTTTACGGGGCCAATTCAACGCATCCACTGGAGAACCCTAATTACCTCACCAATTTTATTTTAATGGTATCGCAGTGTATTCTGCCGTTTGCCATAGTATTTGCGCTGGGCTTTTATTTAAAGAAGCACAAATTTGCCTGGATGGTATTCGGGGTAATGACCCTTGGTTTCCTCTGTTTGGTAATACCAACGGTGATTTCCGAAGTGCATGGCAACCCGGCCATTATTAAAATGGGCATTGATAACAGTTCAGGCGCCATGGAAGGAAAAGAGGTGCGGCTCGGTGCACCGGCTTCAGGTTATTGGGCTATTATGACCACTGTAATATCTACCGGTTCGGTTAACTGTATGCACGATAGCACCATGCCTCTTTCAGGTATGAACGAGCTATGGGCTATGATGGTTAACTGCTTTTACGGTGGTAAGGGTGTTGGCTTCCTTAACTTTTACGTCTTTATCATTATCGCAGTATTCATGAGCGGTTTGATGGTGGGACGAACACCGGAGTTTCATGGCAAAAAAATTGAGGCGAAAGAAATGAAGATTGCCTCCATTGTAGCGCTCTGGCATCCGCTGTTGATTCTTGCATTCACTGCCTTTGCATGCTTTGTTTACGTTCATCATCCAATTCGTTATGCTTATTGGCTGAATAACCCCGGCTATCACGGATTTAGTGAAATGCTGTATGAATATACCTCATCATCAGCCAACAACGGTAGCGGTTTTGAAGGATTAGGTGATACCCCATCCAAATTCTGGAACGTAACCTGTGGTTTCGTACTCATATTTGGCAGGTACCTGCCTATTATCGGACAGATAGCCATAGCAGGCTCGTTAGCAGGTAAAAAGTTTATTCCTGAAAGTGCAGGAACACTTAAAACAGATACTGTCACTTTCGGAGTAATGGTATTTGCCGTGATTGTGATTATTGCAGCCCTGTCATTCTTCCCTGCACTGTCTTTGGGCCCTATTGCCGAGTATTTCAGTATGCGTTAAGAAGTTTAAAAGTTCAAAAATAAGATACAAATGAAAACAAAAGACAATACATTATTTCCACGCGAGCAGGTGCTTTCTGCCCTGAAACACTCGTTCATAAAACTGAACCCGAAAGAGCTTTACCGTAACCCTGTAATGTTTACCGTAGAGATAGGAACAGCTATTATGCTTTATGTAACCATTTATTCGGCTGTTAGCCACGATAAAACGCAAGGTTCATTTGGCTATAACCTGGCTATCTTCTTTATCCTGTTGTTTACGGTATTGTTCGCCAATTTTGCCGAGGCAATTGCTGAGGCACGTGGTAAAGCACAGGCCGATTCATTGCGCAAAACACGTGAAGAAACAGAGGCTAAACTGATTACTACAGACAAGCGTGGGTTCGATGTTACTACTGTAAAGACCTTTTCATCAAAACTGAAAAAAGGCGACATATTTCTTTGTGAGGCAGGTGATACCATACCTACCGATGGTGAAATTATCGAAGGCCTCGCTACTATAGATGAATCAGCCATAACCGGCGAATCAGCTCCGGTTATCCGCGAATCGGGCGGCGATAAATCAAGTGTTACAGGCGGTACCAAAGTACTGAGCGACCAGATTAAGGTGCAAATGACAACCTCACCCGGCGAGTCTTTTCTTGATAAAATGATAGCACTTGTTGAAGGCGCTTCACGTCAGAAAACACCGAATGAAATTGCACTTACTATTTTGCTGGCGGGCTTTACCCTCATATTTGTTATTGTTTGCGTAACGCTGTATCCGTTTGCGTTATACGCAAATACACCTATTACGATAGCTGCATTCATTTCGCTGTTTGTATGTCTTATCCCAACTACCATTGGCGGTTTATTATCTGCTATTGGTATTGCGGGCATGGACCGTGCCTTGCGCGCCAACGTTATTACCAAATCGGGTAAAGCCGTTGAAACTGCAGGTGATATTGACGTGTTGCTGCTTGATAAAACCGGAACTATTACCATTGGTAACAGAAAAGCAACAAACTTCTATCCTGCCGGTAATATTGACATGGCAAAATTTGTTGAAGCCTGCGCACTTGCCTCGCTGGCGGATGAAACGCCTGAAGGAAAATCAATCGTTGAGTTGGCAGGAAAGGATATTACCTCTAAACTTTCGATTGAAGGCGCAACCATGATAAAGTTTACCGCCGAAACAAGAAGCAGCGGCGTTAACCTGAAAAACGGAACCATTATCCGCAAAGGTGCGTTTGACGCGGTTAAGAAATTATCAGAGCAGGCAGGCAATACCTTTCCGAAAGAAACAGCCGAAAAGGTAAGGGTTATTTCTTCTAACGGAGGAACACCGCTGGTATTATCAGAAAACAACAAAGTACTTGGCGTAATAGAGCTACAGGATATTATCAAACCCGGCATATTTGAACGTTTTGAGCGCTTACGCAAAATGGGTGTAAAAACGGTAATGGTAACCGGTGATAATCCGCTAACCGCAAAATACATTGCCGAAAAAGCAGGTGTGGACGATTTTATTGCCGAAGCAAGGCCTGAAGACAAAATGGATTACATCCGCAAAGAACAACAAAGTGGAAAGCTTGTAGCCATGATGGGCGACGGAACCAACGACGCACCAGCATTGGCTCAGGCGGATGTAGGCGTAGCTATGAACAGCGGTACCCAGGCAGCTAAAGAAGCAGGTAACATGGTAGACTTAGATAACGACCCTACCAAGCTGATTGAGATAGTTGAAATCGGTAAACAGTTGTTAATGACCCGTGGTACGCTTACCACCTTCAGTATTGCCAATGACGTAGCCAAGTATTTCGCCATAGTACCGGCGCTGTTTATTACATCTATCCCTGCCCTGCAGGCTATGAACATTATGAGGTTGCATTCACCTGAAAGTGCCATATTATCGGCTATCATTTTCAATGCGCTCATTATACCGGCATTAATACCCCTGGCCTTACGCGGTGTGGCTTACAAGCCCATTGGTGCAAGTGCCCTATTAAGAAGGAACCTGTTTATATATGGCTTAGGCGGTGTTATAGTGCCTTTTATCGGAATTAAATTAATTGACCTTGTAGTTGCATTAGTAGTTTAGTTTAAAAAAAAATATTAAAAATGAAAAAATATATTCTTCCATCCATTGTGCTTTCAATTGTAAGTATGCTGGTGTTTGTGGTAATTTATACACTGATTGTTTGGGGCATCGGGTATGCTGTTGCACCCAACCACGGTAATGGCGAAGTGGTTACCGTTAACGGCAAAGTAGTGGGCTACAAATTAGTTGGCCAAAGCTTTACCCAGGCCAAATATTTCAATGGCCGCCCTTCGTCTACTACGCCGGCATATAATGCTGCCAGTTCAGGTGGTAGTAACAAGGGTCCATCAAACCCCGATTACCTGAAAGGTGTACAAGCTGCTATTGATACGTTTATGAAATACAACCCAACCATCAAAAAAGAAGATGTACCTGTTGAGATGGTAACTATGTCAGGTAGCGGATTAGACCCTGATATTTCACCTAAGGCTGCTATGGTACAAATACCACGTATTGCCAAAGAAAGGCATTTAAGCGAAGAACAATTAACGGCCCTGGTAAACAAGCATATTGAAAAGCCATTTTTAGGCCCGGCCCATATTAATGTGCTGCTGCTGAATGTGGACCTGGATGGTTTAGCTGCAAAATGATAACATAAGCAACTAAGCATAAAATAATAAATAGGATTATTAATTAGTATAAATGATTTTTAATACTGAAATATTAGGAGTTGTAACAATTTTTGCTGTAACGGTGGCACTTGCCATTCCGTTCGGTAAATACATTGCAAAGGTGTATGCCGGCGAAAAAACAATCCTTGATGCGGTATTCAATCCTATTGAAAAGCTTATTTACAGGTTGATGGGTATTGACCCTGACCAGGAAATGAATTGGAAGCAACATTTAATTGCGTTGCTTACCATTAACATCATGTGGTACCCGTTAACCATGTTCATTCTCATGAACCAGAACTGGCTTCCGTTAAATCCGGATAAAATACCGGCCATGTCACCTGACCTGGCGTTTCACTCAACCTGTGCTTTTATCACCAACTGTTTCCAGCAGCACTACTCGGGCGAAACCGGTATGAGTTATTTTTCGCAGCTTTTCGTTATGTATTCTCTTTTTTTCTTAACCCCGGCCATTACTTTGGCCGCTATGGCGGTTGTTTTTAATGCCCTGAAAGAAAGATCTACCGATAAGCTTGGCAACTTTTATAACTATTACATTAAGTCAAACACGCGGATATTGCTTCCTGTTTCGTTGATAACAGCAATTATTTTCCTGCTTAACGGTATGCCTATGACATTTGAAGGGGCGCATACCTTTACCACTTTGCAAGGTGATACAGCTAATGTTGCAAGAGGCCCGGTAGCGGCTTTTGAATCTATTAAAATGCTTGGGCTAGATGGTGGCGGTTTCTTTGGTGTTAACTCGGCACATCCTTTCGAAAATCCGAACTTCTTCACCAACATGATTGAGAATATTTATCACATTTTCCTGCCCATTGCAACGGTTTTTGCGCTTGGCTTTTATCTGAAGCGAAAAAAATTAGCATGGATGATTTTTGGTGTAATGACAGTAGGGTTTCTGTTATTACTGATGCCTGCCGTTTATTATGAATTGAAAGGCAACCCCGCAATTACCCAAATGGGCATCGACAACTCACTTGGGAATATGGAAGGAAAAGAAATCCGGTTTGGCACAGTTGCTTCCGCATTCTGGAGCATTACTGCAACATCATCTATGAACGGGGCAACAAACTGTATGCATGATAGCTTTATGCCCTTATCGGGTGCAATGCAATTACTTGGCATCATGGTTAACTCCTTGTATGGCGGTGTTGGAACCGGAGTGCTTGGGTTTTTCGTCACTATCATTTTAACTGTTTTCATAGGAAGTTTAATGATTGGAAGGACTCCTCAGTTTCTTGGTAAAAAAATAGGAATGCGGGAAGTTAAGATCACGATGATTGTTACATTGTTGCATCCGTTCTTATCCCTGGTGGGTACGGCCCTGGCATGTTCTTTTCCTAATCTTACTACGCCTACATTGGGTAACCCCGGTTTTCATGGCTTCACCGAAATGATCTATGAATACACTTCTGCTTCCTCTGCTGATGGCAGTGGCTTCGCGGGGTTAGGGAACAACACCCCCTGGTGGAACATCAGTTGTGGAATTGTAATTCTTTTAGGCCGGTTTCTGCCAATCATCGGAGCTGTTGCCATTGCAGGAATTTTGGGCAGAAAATTATACCTGGGAGATAGTGCCGGAACCCT
>PMXD01000066.1 GCA_003165895.1 Bacteroidota bacterium
GGGAGACTCGGCTAGGAAGGATAAGAGACATGTCTTAGATAAGTTAAAAGCTAATTATTTACCGGAATGAAGCTGTTTTGTAAACTCCCTTTTAGCAGGATATCTATTGATGAGGCAGTTGATGTTTGGCCGGCCTGCTGCCCGGAATGGGTGGCGTTTCCGTTGGGCAATATTTTTAAGCAGAGCTGGCAGGATATATGGTACGGGGATGACGCCAAAAGGTTTCGTGATTCGATGTTTGATGGATCATTGAAATACTGCGACCGAAACTGGTGCCCGAATATTGGCAATGCCGAAGCAGGTATTAAAGACCACCATGTTATACCACATAAAGATAGCCCCGGGGAGTGGGTGCCAGCACCGCCGGTACATGTTAACTTAAACTACGACTATACCTGTAATTTAAGATGTCCGACATGCCGGAATGAGCTTATACATTACATGGGAGAGGACCTTAAAAAAGTTCAATACATCCAGGATTATGCCGAAAGGCAGATTTTACCAACTGTTGAATCTGTTGCTTTGACGGGTGTTGGGGATCCTTTTATGAGCCAGGTGTTCCGCAATTTTTTGATCAATTTTGATAAGCATAAATACCCTAACATAAAAACCATACATTTTCATACAAACGGCCAGTTGTTTGATGAGGTCTTGTATGCCAAAATGAAGGGCCTGCACCATTTAAATATATCAACTGATATATCCATTGATGCCGCCAGCGCCGCTGTTTACCACAAAGTAAGGCCTCCGGGCAATTGGGATAGATTAATGAAGAACCTTCAATTTATTAAGCAAATTGATAACCTGGTACTTTTAGGTATAAGTATGGTAGTTCAAAAGGAAAACTACCAGGAGATGCCGGCTTTTATTGAACTGGGTGAGTCGTTGGTTCATAATAACAGAAACTCGTTCGTTGAATTTAAAAGACTAAGGCAATATTACGGTGTAAGTGATCAGGATTATAAAAGAATAAGCCTGGATAGCGCGGATGCTTTAATGACCGAAGATTTTTTAAATATACTTAACAGGGTTGAAGCCAAAAGGAAATACAACGCAAAAAACAGCATCAGGCCCGACATAAATCACAACCTGCAGGAATATATTATTCCTGAAAAGGAAAATATTTCGTCTTTAACGCGGTTAACAACAATGTTATCTTCGAAGGACATTTTTTCATTTCTAAAAAGCCGTTAAAAATCAAAAGAAATAAATACGTGCAGGCACAAAGGCCTGCCTCAATTGCTGGAATTGGTTTTGAATTTAAAGGTATTATTCATGTAATTTTTAAAAGCCCCTGAGATAGAAGTTTGAAATTTCAGGAATGCCAAAAGATGTTTTTTACCGATCCCATTGCCGGATAAAACTTCTGATAATCTGATGTAAAATGAAAAAAAAGGGGTTCATAAAATCTATATGGTCCTACTTGTTTGGGCAAGACAAATTGCTTAAACGGTCTAAGGTTTTTTGCATGTCGCCATGGGTGCAACTTCATGCCCAAACCAATGGAAAGGTGGCCCCATGCTGTATGTCGTTAGTGATTGACGGAAATGAGGTTGGAGATTTAAGGAAAAACCCTGACCTGGCGGATGCATGGAATTCAGACAACATGAAGCAACTGCGCAGGAACATGCTGGATGGTAAAAAAAGTTCAATTTGTACCAGTTGTTACAAATACGAATCGCTGAGCAAAGGTAGTGAGCGAAAGCTTTACAACCGCGATTACAAAGATTATTTCAACAGGATAAATGAAACCAGGGCCGATGGCAGTTTACCCGAAGTTAATGTACCGGTTATAGATATCCGTTTTTCGAATAAATGCAATTACAAATGCCGGATATGCAGCAGCGAATTTAGCTCTCTGTGGTACGAGGATGAGCAGAAATTGAATAAAGCCCCGGCAAAAGAGCAAGGAAAAGAAGTAAGGGCCGCAAGTGACGGTGCCGCGTTTTGGGAATCATATAAGACCATGCTGCACCATGCAAAAAGGATTCACTTTGCCGGAGGGGAGCCTTTGTTTATGGACGAACACTATGATAGTTTAGACCACCTGATTACCATTAACAATAACAATGTAATACTGAGTTATAACACTAATTTTTCAACCCTTCGGTATAAAAAATATGATGTAATAGAGATGTGGAGTAAATTTAAGCGGGTAGAGGTATGGGCAAGCCTTGACGGCATGTTTGAAAAAGGCGACTACCAGCGTAAAGGACAGAAATGGGAAAAAATTGAAGCGAATATCAGGGAGGTACAACAAAAGTGCCCGAATGTTCTTTTTGGTATTAATATAACGGTAAGCATTTTAAATGTGCTTGATATTCCGGCATTTTATCAATATATGGTTGAGCATAAGCTGGTGCAGCCCGATAGAATGAATTTGTATTTGTTGTTTTCCCCCGATGAGTTTAATGTGGTTAATCTCACTCCGGCACTTAAAGAGAAAGTGAAACAACGGTTTGAAGAATTTGAAAAAAACTATTTAAGCACTGTACCCAACAGTAATAATATCAGAAATCACATCAAACGGGTTATAGGCAATATGATGAGCGGGCCAGGAAAAGAAAACAACGATTTCCGTAACAGTATTAGCGGGATAGATGCCATCAGGGATGAGAATTTTATTTCTATTTATCCTGAACTGCGTGAAATGATGGATAGTACAAAGTAGTTGCCCGTATTGAGTTTCGCAACAGGCACTATATATTCGGGGCATGTATATCAAGGTTCTGTTACACAATCGCCATTGAACCATAAATTGTGCTATTTCCCCAAAAACTTCCTATTTTCGCATGTGACTTCAAATAACAGACCTGATCAGATTGAGGAAGTGAAGAACATCTTTTCTGCCTACCTGGAGAAGAAAGACCTTCGCAAAACCAACGAGCGCTTCCATATCCTGGAAGAGATATACAGCCGCCACGACCATTTTGAAGCGGAGTCACTTTATACTGACATACTGAAAAAAAAATTCAACATCAGCCGTGCTACTGTGTATAACACCCTGGAATTGCTGATTTCGTGCGATTTGATTAAGAAACATCAGTTTGGCAAAAACCTGGCACAGTACGAAAAAAGCTATGGTTATAAACAACATGATCATATTATTTGCGTGGATTGTAAAAAAGTAGTGGAATTTTGCGATCCTCGCATACAGCAAATTAAAAGCATGATGGGCGACTTGTTGAATTTTAAAATAACCCATCATTCGCTGAATATGTACGGCGTTTGTGGCAGTTGCCAGAAGAAGCGGGAGTTGGAAGCGGCAAGTAAAAAGGAAGTAGAAGTGAACTAGGTGTTTAGGTGCGCATGTGTTCGGGTATTTAACATGAACACTTGAATACCTGAACACCTGAACACAAAAAATAAAAATAAAAACAACAATGAAACACGAAATTAAAGACGGCGTACTGGTTATTTCCCTTGAAGGGAACCTTTTAGGCGAACATACGAATGCCCCTGTAATGGAGCTTATTAAAGAAAGCATTGAGGCAGGCAACAAAAAAGTACTTTTTAACCTGGGCGAAATGAAATTTATAAACAGCACCGGTTTGGGCATGCTGTTAACTGCAGTTTCAAAAACAAGAAATGCAGGTGGAGAATTAGCCCTTTGCAGCTTGCCTGACCAAATGAGAAAGCTTTTACAGATAACCAAGCTGGAAAGCATTTTCAACACCAGGCCTGATGAGGAAAGTGCTATCAGCTTTTTAAAGACTGTAGCGTAATTAAGTCCCTCTCCTTTGGAGAGGGGTTGGCCTGCCTGCCGGTAGGCAGGGGTGAGGAGAGAAAATTTAGATTGAATAAGAACTTCAAAATATAATGTAATGAGCGTTGATATATTGCTCGGTCTCCAATGGGGAGATGAAGGAAAAGGAAAAATTGTTGATTACCTGGCCGGCAACTATGATATAATAGCCCGCTTTCAAGGGGGGCCTAACGCAGGCCATACGCTGGTAATAGATGGCGTAAAAACAGTGTTACACACGGTGCCAAGCGGCATTATGCACGAAGGCCTGATTAACGTAATTGGCAACGGCGTTGTAATTGACCCGGTAACCCTGCGTAAAGAAATTGAGAACCTGCTTAGCAAAGGGATTGAAGTAAATAAGCGCCTTTTTATCTCTAAAAAAGCACACCTTATTTTGCCCACTCATAAAATACTGGATGCGGCTTCGGAAGCATCTAAAGGAGTGAACAAAATAGGTTCAACGCTCAGGGGCATCTCTCCTACCTACATGGATAAAACGGGTAGAAATGGCTTTAGGGTAGGCGATATTTTAGACCCTGACTTTAAAGGCATTTACGAAAAAATAAAAGAGAAACATTTAAGGCTGCTTACCATTTACGATTACCAGGATTTTGAATTACCTGAAATTGAAAAAACATGGTTTGAGGCTATTGAATTTTTAAGAGGGCTTAACCTGATTGATTCTGAATATTATTTAAACAATGCATTAAGCAAAGGCAAAAAAATACTGGCCGAAGGCGCACAGGGCACCATGCTGGATATTGATTTTGGAACCTACCCTTATGTAACTTCGTCCAACACTATTACTTCAGGCGCCTGCAATGGTTTAGGAATTGCGCCAACAAAAATTAAAGAGGTAATAGGCATTTCAAAAGCTTATTGCACCCGTGTAGGTACCGGTCCTTTCCCTACAGAATTGGATAACGAAACAGGCGAGCGTATCAGAAAAACAGGCAGCGAATTTGGAGCTACCACAGGACGGCCCCGCCGCACTGGCTGGATTGACTTGCCGGCCCTTAAATACGCCATTATGATAAACGGCGTAACACAAATTGCACTGACCAAGGCAGATATATTGAACGACTTTGAAGTGATTGAAGCCTGCACCGATTACGAAGTAGCCGGAAAACGCAGCCAGGAAATTCCTTACGATTTATGCAACACCGAAATAACCCCGGTATATCATAAGTTGTGTGGCTGGAAAACCGACCTGCGCGCTTTCTCATCATATGAAGATTTGCCTGAAACTTTCCTTGGTTACCTTAACTTTTTAGAGGAATACCTGAAGACGGACATAACCATGATTTCTACAGGGCCTGAGAGGGAGAAACTGCTTTTCAAAAAAGCGCTTGAGGTTCAATCGCTGTAGTCCATAGCTGCCCTCCGTCATTGCAAGGCTCTGCGAAGCAATCTTGTATTTGTTTTGACACATAGCCAAAATACAGGATTGCTTCGCAGAGCCTTGCAATGACGCGGAATATTTCCTTCCTCGCAGAGTCTCCCTTCCGAAGGTTGGGGACTCTGCGTTAGGGTAGACCGCCAATACGCAGAGTCCCCCATTCCGCAAAGCCGGAAAGGGGAGACTCTGCGAGGAAGGTCCTTGTTTCCAACTAGTTACAAAAGCGTCATTGTAAGGCTCTGCGAAGCAATGACGGGTGATTTTTTTATATGGCCGAAACCACCACCGTTACCCTTTCTGATATTGAGCTGTTTAAAATAAAGGCTTTGCAATGGGCTGATTATTTTAAAACTGTTTGCCTGCTGGATAGCAACAACTACCCACATACTAATTACATAAGCAAAGACTGGATACTGGCTGTTGATGCCATTGATGAATTGGTTTGTGGCGGAAATGCATTTGAACAACTGAAAGCCTTTCAAACCGGTGCAGGGTCAACTATTTTCGGGTTCCTTACTTATGACCTAAAAAATCAGGTGGAGAAACTGGAAAGCCGGCACCCCGATGGTTTGGGTTTTCCTGAATTGTACTTTTTTAAGCCCCGGTATATCATTGAAATATCAGGAAACAAAGTAACCATCAACCGCAACTACCCCGAAACTTTTGAATTGATTGAGATGATTCAAAAAATGGTTATAAAGCAAGAACCCGCTAACAGCGCAAAACTGAAAATAACGGCCCGCACCCCCAAAGAAAAATACCTGCATAATGTAAGGCTCATTAAAAAGCAAATTGAAGAGGGTGATTATTATGAACTGAATTACTGCAATGAATTTTTTGCTGAAAACACAGTCATTAATCCGGTCAATACCTTTACCCGTTTAAATGAAAAGTCAAAAGCACCTTTCAGTGCGTTTTTTAAGCAAGGCGATAAATACCTGATGTGCGCAAGCCCCGAAAGGTTTTTGCGTAAAGAGGCCAACAAACTTATATCGCAGCCCATTAAAGGCACCATCAGAAAAGGGACTACCGAAGATGAAAACAAGTTGTTGCAGGACCACTTGCGCAACGACGAAAAAGAGCGCGCAGAAAATGTAATGATTGTAGACCTGGTGCGAAACGACCTGGCTAAAAGTTCGGTGGCAGGCAGCGTTAATGTGGAAGAACTGTTTGGCATTCATGCATTCAACAGTGTAAACCAAATGATATCAACGGTTACTGCTTCACTTGCTCCCGAAAATCATTTTGTAGATGCAATAAAAAATGCATTCCCCATGGGTAGTATGACCGGGGCGCCCAAAATAGAAGTGATGAAGAATATTGAGCATTATGAAGATGCTAAACGGGGCCTTTATTCAGGTTCGGTGGGTTATATAACTGCTGGAGGGGATTTTGATTTTAATGTGGTTATAAGAAGTATTTTCTACAATAGCCTTACCCATTATCTTTCAATACAGGCAGGCGGGGCTATTACTTATGATTCAATTCCTGAAAAAGAATACGATGAATTATTGCTGAAAGCAAAAGGCATGATGGACACGCTGAATGCTGTGCTGCTATAAGCCTACGGCAACACCGTAATAGTCTGCGTTGTACCCGCATAATTATTACCCCAGGTAACCAGGAGGTAAATCTGCACCGAGCCCGTATCTTTAAAAACTTTGGTAACTGTGGGTGTAAAGGCAATTGAATCGGGGTTATCGTAAAACTGCCAGTTATAACTGCCTGCAAAAATGCTGCAGTTTGCATTAAATACCACAGGCTGATTAACATGAATGCTATCCATATTGGGTGTAGTAGTAAAACAAGCTACCGGCGTTTTACTGCACGATTGTATTGTCATCGCCATGATAACAGCAATCACCGCCACTATAAGCATCCCTCTGTTCACCATTTCAGTTAGCTATAATCAAAAAATGCTTATTCTTTCCTTTTTGCACTAAAAGGTATTTGCCATAAAGCAGGTCATCTGCCGAAATCTTTCTCTCCAGGTTTAGTTTCTCTTTATTCAGGCTTACACCATTGCCTTGTATGGTTTTGCGTGCCTCGCCTTTAGATGGAAATATTTGCGTATCGGCACCCAGCAAACCTACCGGTTCAGTACCGTTTAAGAAAATTTCTTTGCTTACGCGGTAAGTAACGTCGCTGTCAAATGCGCCCTCTATCTCTTCCCCATCCAGCTTTTTAAATTCTTCGAACGATGAACCGAAAAGTATTTCAGTAGTTTCCAAAGCACGTTTCAGCGCTTCTTCCGAATGTACCCTTACGGTTACTTCTTCTGCCAATGCCTTCTGTAGTTTGCGCAGGTGGGGCGCTTCATTATGCTCCTTTTCAATAGCCTCTATTTCTTCCTTGTTTTTCATTGAGAATGTGCGAATGTGCATTGCAGCCTCCAAGTCGCTTGTATTTACCCAGAACTGATAAAACTTATACGGAGAAGTTTTTTTAGGGTCGAGCCATATGGCTCCTCCTTCGGTTTTGCCAAATTTGGTTCCATCGGCTTTTTTTACCAACTGCGTGGTTAACGCATGAGCCGAGCCACCTTCAATTCTTCTTATTAATTCTGTGCCGGTAACTATATTTCCCCATTGGTCGCTGCCCCCCATTTGTAGCTTTACCCCTTTGTGTTTCCAGAGCCAGTAAAAATCGTAGCCCTGCACCAACTGGTACGAAAACTCAGTAAAACTCATCCCGTTTTCCAGGCGGTTTTGAACAGAGTCTTTAGCCAGCATATAATTAACGGTAATGTGCTTACCCACATCACGGATAAATTCGAGGAAAGAAAAATTCTTAAACCAGTCGTAGTTATTAACTATTTCGGCTGAATTTGCGCCGCAGTCAAAATCAAGAAATTTAGCAATCTGCTTTTTTTGTGCTTCCAGGTTAAATTGTACCACCTCAGGGGTTAACAGGTTCCGCTCCACCGATTTGCCTGAAGGGTCGCCAACCATACCGGTTGCCCCGCCCACCACTGCTATAGGTTTGTGGCCGGCTTTCTGAAATCGTAATAAAGTCATAACCTGGCTCATGTTGCCAACCTGTAACGAATCAGCCGTTGGGTCAAACCCGATATATGCGGTAACCATTTCCTTGTTTAACAATTCCTCGGTTTCCGGTGTAATGTCGTGCAATAAGTTCCTCCACCTCAATTCTTCTACAAAACCCATTCTTCTTAAAGTTTTAATTCGGGCAAATATACTTGTTTGCAGCCTTGTCCGTTATAACCGTTTTGAAATAGTTTGGCTGAGAGCACAATTTGCGTTATTCCGTTTCCGCAAAACAGTGGTTGGCGTCCCCGCCACAGGTGTTCGGAAGATTGAAATTTCATTAATGGCTAAAGCCAAGTCCAGTCCCCATCATCCCCGACTTAAAAGT
>PMXD01000291.1 GCA_003165895.1 Bacteroidota bacterium
CCACTTTTCCGCAGCTTGATTTAATAAAGGATGAAACAATTAAAAAACGTGCCCGCCACGTAATTACCGAATCATTAAGGGTAAAGGAAGCCGTAAAAGCACTCCGGTTTAATGACCTGAGTACCTTTGGCAGGCTGATGAATGCATCGCACACGTCCATGAAAAACGATTACGGGATAACCGGGCTTGAAATGGATACCTTAGCCGAAGAAGCTCAAAAACTAAAAGGCTGCCTGGGGGCGCGTATGACCGGCGGAGGTTTTGGCGGCTGCGCCATTGCCCTGGTGCATGAAGACGCAATAGCAGAGTTCAACCACATACTGAGCTTTAAATACCATGCTATAACCGGTTTAAATTGCGAGATTTACACCTCGGAAATTGGAAATGGGGTTGAAGAGAAATAATAAACTCCCCCAAAAGGGATAAAAAAAGAATATTCATTTTTGTATTCTCCGGCTGTTTACTCCGTGCGAAAAATGTATTTTGTAATTTCCCAAAAAATCCATAACCAGGATTGAAAAATAAAATTGCCGAAATATGTTAGGCTTAAAACTTCCTACCGACCCGCGTTGGGCTGACCTGGCAGGAAAATCCATAGAAGAAATACTTACCGACCACGCTTACTGTGAGCAGAAAGCGACATCCACATCTATATCCTTAATTCAAACATATCCTGACTTTGCCGGCATGGTAGACTCACTTATTCCGATTGTAACGGAGGAATGGGGCCATTTTAAAATGGTAGTAGACCACCTTAAAAAACGAGGTTTAAAACTAGGCCGCCAACGAAAAGACGAATATGTAAACCAACTTAACAAATTTGTGCGCACCGGCGGTTCCAGAACAGATTCCTTGATTGAAAAGCTGTTGTTTTCGGCCCTTATTGAGGCCCGCAGCTGCGAACGCTTCCGGTTACTTTCAAAAGGAATTGACGACCCCGAATTGCAGTCGTTCTACAAAAACCTGATGGTAAGCGAAGCCGGCCACTACAGATTGTTTTTAGATATGGCATGCGAATTAGGCGGCAAAGACAAGGTATTAAACCGCTGGGACGAATGGCTGGTTTATGAAGCTGGAATAATGAAAGATATTGCGTTGCGGGGCGATAGAATGCATTAAAGAAACTGAAACCACAAACCATGCAAACCATAAAAAAATGCTTCGTCTACGTAATGGGAACCTTCTATATACTTGCAGGTATCAATCACTTTTGGCACCCATCTTTTTATACCAAATTGATTGCTGGTTTCCTCCCCTATTCCCTGGAGTTGGTGTATATCAGCGGAGTTGCAGAAATACTGTGCGGCCTTGGACTCTTTATTCCAGCTACACGCAAAGCAGCAGCCTGGGGCACCGTAGCTTTATTAATTGCTATTTCTCCCACGCACATTTACATGGCTATGCACCCTGATGGTTGGGGCGTTGCACCTATAGTGCTATACGCCCGGTTGCCGCTGCAATTGTTGCTTATCTGGCTGGCCTGGACATATACTAAGGAGTAACCTCAGCTAACTGCACCTGGCTGGCATCGGCAATTAACTGGAATGTTCTTGGCTTGCCGTCTGGCTCATCAAAAGATATGATGCAGTTTCTGTCGTCCTTCCAGTCAAACTTTACGGTTTTATCACTCACATCGCCGGTTTCAACTTCAAAAGCCAGGTGGCCCTCTTTAAATTCATAGGCCTTAACATCCAGTTCCACCTTCCATGGGCTAATTCCCTGGTGGCTCCCTTTAATTGTAGTTTTAACCTTGCCGTTGGGTGATACATTTGTAATCGTAACATTTTTGGTTTGACATGAGGTAAATAATAAAGTGGCTATGATGGAAAGAATTGCAAGCGTGTTTTTCATTTTTTTTGTTTTAATGGGGCAAAGATGACATCTTTTTTCAAGATGTTATCTTTGCAGCCCCTGAATGGGTGCAAACCAAATTGTCGTTCGGAATACAAGTGGTTGGCGGGGATGCCAACCACAAGGGCACTCGGTTTGGCGTCCTCGCCAACCGGAATTCCTGCCAGACAACGACAATTTGGTTTGCACCCCCTGAATCTGGCGGGTAATGTTCGTTGTATTTAGGCGCTCAACATTCATTATGCATGTTGACCCAAAAGAGATGACATCTTGAAAAAGATGTCATCTCTAATCCCATTTACCGGTTTCTCAAAAACTGAATATTTCGTTTCAATCCCTTAAACTTTGTCCTTTTTACGGCGGAGTGCTGAAAAATCCTTTTAAAGGTTTCTTCACTCAATTCCTCCCAATCCTTCCGGGTCATTTCCAAAAGTTCTTTGCGTGGTTCAAACTGAGGCTCGTTGTGCTTATCGGCACGGGCGTTAATGGGACACACTTGCTGGCATATATCGCAGCCAAACATCCAGTTCTCAAACCTGCCGGAATAATCAGCCGGTAATACTTCGTCCTTTAACTCTATTGTAAAATAAGAAATACACTTATGTGCATCAACCTTGTAAGGTTCGTAAATAGCATCCGTAGGACAGGCATCAATACATTTGGTGCAGTTACCGCAATAATCCTTAACCGGCGAGTCGTATTCCAGTTCAATATCCAGTATTATTTCAGCCAGGAAAAAATATGAGCCTTGCCCCTTGGTAAGTATGTTGGTGTTTTTACCCAGCCAGCCAACCCCGCTGCGCTTAGCCCAGGCCTTTTCAAGCACCGGGGCCGAATCAACAAAGCAGCGGCCGTTTATCCCGCCTGCTTCTCCCTTAATATAATCAAACAGCAATTCAAGCTTTTCCCGCACAACCTCATGGTAGTCTTTACCAAATGCATACATTGCCAGTTTTGGTGCCTCCGGATCCTGTTGCTTAACATCGATAAAATAATTATATGAAAGTGAGATAACACTTCGCGCTCCGTCCACCAGTTTACGGGGGTCAATCCGCTTATCAAAATGGTTTTCCATATAGGCCATTTTACCATGCAGGCCTTGATTTAACCAGGCCTCCAGCACCCGCGCCTCTTCATCCAGGCTTTCAGCCCGGGCAATGCCGCAACTGTCAAAACCAATCTCTTTTGCTTTCTGCTTTATATGGTGTGTCAGCAACAGTTTGTTCACAGCGTAAACTTCGCACAAAAAACAAAAAAACCTTAATTAATTTATCAAGGCAATTATTCCAACTTCTTAGCGTTAGTTTCGTAAAATAACGGGAGCGTGTTCCTAAATCTATTACTATGAAAAATATTTTCGCCTCGTTCCTCGTCCTCATTCTGCTACTAACCGGTTTACCACAAACCACTTTTGCAGTCCCCGCACCGGTAGATAAACCAAACACAGACGAAGTATCAACCGAGGGGCGTAACCTCAAAATTCTTTCCTGGAACATTTACATGCTACCCCGCATGGTAGTGCGCAAAGGCAAACGCGAAAGGGCGCATGCCATTGTAGAAGAACTTAAAAAAACAGACTTCGACATTATTGTTTTTGAAGAAGCTTTTTTACCCGCTGCCCGTAAAATAATTACCGATGGCCTTGGGGGCATCTACCAGTTTCAATATGGCCCGGTCAATAATTCAGCCAATATAAAAACCAGTGGCGGTGTATGGATATTGAGTAAAATAAAAATGAACGTGGTGCAGACCATTAAGTTCAAGGAATGTGCCACCTGGGATTGTCTTGCCCGCAAAGGCGCTATGTTACTTGAAGGTACCTGGAATGGTAAAACATTCCAACTATTGGGCACCCACCTGCAAGCCGATGAGTTCCAGGAAGTGCGCTACAAACAAATGGATGAAATTTATACAGAACTGTTGGCCCCATACAGAACAAACGGAGTGCCCCAGATAGTTTGCGGTGACATGAACACCGAATCCGAAATTAAAGAACGTTACTGTAAAATGCTGGATTGCTTTGGCGCTGAAAACGGCGAAATATCAGGCGTTGAAAAATGTACTTACGATGGAGTGAATAATGAAATAGCCCAATCTTACGGTGTAAAGGATAAAACCACCTACGACTATATATTAGTCCGCAATAACGGGGTTGTTATCCGGTCTATAAAACGCTTTGTAAGCATCCTTAAAAAAGGAAAGAAACACCTCTCAGACCACTATGGCATTGTTTGCGAGTTGAATTTTTAAAAAATGTGCGTCGGGATTGCTTCAGACACAAAAACACTCCTGGACTCAAGGCAATGTCATTAAGCCGATACTCCATTCTTTTTGCGCTACGCTACCTCCCAGCCTCCGAAGCGGAGGAGCAGCCTCGCAGCAAAAAGAACTACCTGACCCTTTGGCGGTATTTTGTATTATTGGGTGGCGGTTCTCCCGCATCGGGAGTCAGAGGGTTTGGGCAGATGTATTTTCGTTACTCAACGACATTGGGTAATGTGGGGGGTTAGTACTTTTGCATAAATTCACAACGCCCTTATATCAATTCCACCGCCTTTTGCGTTAAATATTTATGTTCAAAAAAATCCTGCTTCTGTCTTGCCTCATACCTCTGATGGCTTTCGATAGCGGCGAAAAGTATCTTGATAAAATAGCACCTTATCAAATGGCGTCCTACTATAAACAACAGGTTTATATCGAGCATAACTGGAAAAGCTTTTACAAAATGCTGCCGGCGCAATCTGTTGTAGACCCAAATGATTACGACATACACCTGCTGAACGCAGCCGTATATTTTGCAACTAATAAACTGCGCGAAAGCAAAGGATTAAAAACTCTGCAGTTCTCGCCACAACTCCGCGATGCCTCGGTTGTGCATACTAACCAGATGATAGAGAAAAACTTTTTTGACCATTTTAACAGTAAGACCCCGGCGCTCCGCTCGCCCGACCAGCGTATAAAAATGTTCGGTGTTAACTCAACCGCCGAGGCAGAAAACGTGGATTACACCAACATACTGGTAAACGCCAAAACCACTTATATAGACCTGGCTGAAAAAATTGTGGATGACTGGTTTCACTCCCCTCCCCACCGCAAAAATATGCTGGGCAAAGAATTTACGCATCTTGGCTGTGCAGCTATGTTTGAAACAAAAGATAAACAGGGCGCGCGGTATATAAAGGCTACACAGGATTTTTCGGCTAATTATTAAACCTGATTACAATGCCGCAGCAAACCTTCCGGTTAAAGCAGATAAGCCGCTTACCAATCCCCCGATAATGCCCGTAACCAACAATAAAAGTGAAACATGTCCGCCCATCGGAAGCAAGGTAGCTACTTTGCGTGCCAGCAAATCGTTGTTAGCATGAGACAATACAAAGGCATATGATATCCACAACAAAAAGATAGCCACAAACCCCGCAGCAAAAGCCGATAGCGGACTTTGCTTAATAAAGTAACCGGTTACAAATGCCACCGCCGCAACAATATACCACGGCAAAAACGGCTGCAAAAGCGATGACAGGAAAATGATTACAAAAACAGATACTATAAAATTTCTCATAATATTTAATTAATGGATGTACCGAATAAACAACTAACCCAAATAAAACCTGAACACATAAACACCGGCGCACCTGAACACCTGTTATGGTTTAAACGTTGAAACGAATAATTTTTTAGCCTCCAATTCATCTCCCTGCTTAATAAAATCAGCTTCGTAATACTGGCCCTTTGCCCAGGTATTTACCATATTATCATAGTACGCGCTTCCGGGGTTACCTGATTCGCCACCGGGAAAAACAATGTAGGCCTTCATGGCTCCTTCATCCACAATCATCCTCCACGAAGGGCCGTTGGTAGTGTTGGTGGCGTTAATAATACCAATGTTTCCGCCGTTACAAACATGCATCGAGCTAAAAGGGTCAATCATAGCCAGGTGGCTAATTTTAGTATCTTTATAACTGCCCCAATCGTGTGTCCTTAAATCGTCTTTCTTATAATTATCATCATTTTCATAAGGCTCATTCACTTCAGTAAATTCCTTTTTGCGTAAGGTGTCTTCAATACGCTTAAAGGCCATTAAAACTATATCAGCTCTTGTTTCTTTCTTATTTGGCGTAGACAGGTTATCATAAAATTGCGATGTACTATCATGCTTTAAAAAAGCCACCGTAACATAAAAGCTGGGTTGCTTCATAGGAACATTTTTATCCATCATTTCATCCCACAGCAATTTGCGCAACTCGTTCCACCATATATCAAAATAAACAGGGCTTACTTCGCCGGCATTATTGTAATAGTCCCATTTGCTTAATGCGTCAACTATTTTCTTTTCGTGGTCATTTAGGTCCGATTTATTCAACAACAATAACAGCACCGGTAAAGCTTCAGAAGCCAGCAGGTTGTAATTATCGGTCTGCATCTTTTTCATAAAATCAGCATCTATATCCTTGCCTTCGGTTAGCAATTTATTAATGCGGCGGTTGCGGTAATTCTCGTACACCCCAAGCCCCGGGTAATAATACGGATAAGTAGAATCGGTAGGATGCTGGTTAGCCGAGCTCACAAACCCGCGCTCCGGATTTTTTATAGTTGGGTTATCAGCCGCAGGAATATAACCTTTCCACTCATCTTTATCAGTAGTTCCGTTGCTTACAAACTTGCCCTGCTCGGTAGCTTTATCGCGCAAGGGAAACCGGCCCTGCTGCTTAATAGCAATATCACCGCTGCGCGATGCAAAAACAAAATTCTGCGCAGGGCAGGTGTAATTTTTCAAGGCGTTAATATAGTCGTCGTAATTTTTGCCGCAGTTTAACTGGTAAAATGTTTTAAACTCATTAGATGGCAAATGAGCCGTCCATCTCATTGCAAGGTTCTTCTTACTATCCGCGGTGCCAAAATTCTGGTCAAATACTACAATGCCAAAGCGCGTATAAATAACAGTATCCAACACATCGGGTTTGCCACGCACCTTGTACCGTTCAACTTTTTTCTCTGCTTTTAACCATTGCCCGTTGTATTCATATTCATTTCTCAACGCGTCTTTAAATTTGATTTTATACCAGTCGCGCACATCGCGGCCACCATTGGTTACGCCCCATGAAATAGAGTCATTAAACCCAATAATAACAGCGGGCGAGCCAGGCAGGGTAGCCCCGTAAACATTCATATTCGGCGAAACCAACTGCATCTCGTACCAAATTGAAGGAAGAGAAAGTTTAAGGTGAGGGTCGTTACACAATATCGGTTTGCCGCTTTTAGTTTTGGAACCACTCACCGCCCAGTTGTTTGAACCGGTTATTTCATCGGGCTTGGTTAAAGCATTGGCAAATAGCTCGTTCCGGATAACACCAGCATTGCCCGCTTGCATTTGCGAGTGGTTTGTTGAATCCATCGGGGTAACATTCCAAGGTGTACCAATGGGTATAATAGGGTCTTCGGCATCTATAAAATCAGGATATAGTTCCCTGAAATTCTGCTCGCCGTATTTGGCAATAAAATTGGTATTCTCAATGTCATATTCAAATACCGAAAGCATATTGGCCATATTTTTAAGTAACAGCGCAACCTTTAACGGGTTCCAGGCCTCGGGTTGATAATCGAGTAGTTTGTATTCAACCGGGTAATCTTTTGGTTTCAGCGTTTTAATATAAGCATTAACACCATCGCAGTAAGCATCAATCAGTTGCTTGCTTGCCGGGTCTTTGGCAATATAATCCTGCGCAGTTTCAGCGCCATAGCCCAGGCCTATGCGGCGTTGCATCCTGTCCACATCAATAGTCTTCTCTCCTATTATCTCGCTAATGCGGCCCGCTGCACTATGCGTTTGTATCTCCATCTGCCAAAGCCGGTATTTGGCAGTTATATAACCCTGCATAAAATAAAGGTCCTGGTCATTCTTTGCAAAAACGTGCGGCACCAGGCGTTTGTCAAAATAAACTTTTACTTCATCTTTCAATCCGGGTACGTGCGCTTCATCGTCTTTCCATGTTTTTGCATTTTCAGCATTCTGCCAAAAGCCCTGGTAGGGATTTAAAAATTTAGCAAAGGGTGGAGCGACTCCCAGTTGGGAATTTAAAACCACAATAAGCGCTATAGTAATCAATAACGAAAAAATAAATTTAAAGTAGTTCACAGGCTTTTATTTTTGGCTGCGCTAATGTACAAGGATTTGTGATTTAAAATGGGACGTTTTTTTTCGTTTAAACAAGTACACCAATTGCCTGCAATATATAAGTGTACCTCTCTTCCCCCGGCAAAATCATATTTAATTAAAAGAAAAAAATGGAAGCCATTAAACCATTTTAATCACCAACGGTCATATCCTCAACAGCAAATAAATTTTAAAACTAAAAACAGCTTATATGAAAAAGTTTATGATGATACTGTCCCTGTCGTTAACCATAGGCGCAGCAATAACGCTTAACTCCTGCAAGAAAGCAGATACACCTGCCACCGGCGACGACAGCATCAGTGCACAGGATGTTGCAACCATTTCTAATGCTACAAATGCCAGTACCGATGATGCCGCCAATGCAGCAGGACAGGTAAAAAGTTTTTCAGGAAAAACCGAAGGCCTTGCAGCACTTACCATATTATGCGGAACTACAACAGTTGATACCGGAACCGCAGGCAACCGTGTAATTACAATTACTTATGATGGCACTTCAACATGTAACGGTGTTATCCGTACGGGCACTATAACCGTTGTAAACAATTCAGGCATTCCATGGTCTCAGGCAAACTCTGTTTTAACTGTTACCTTCGATTTAAAAGTTACAGATGTAGTCAGCCAGCATTACTACACGCTTACTGGTACTCATACTTTAACCAAAGAAACCGCCGGCCTTGAATGGCAGATACTTTACGGCACGCTTACCAATGCTACCGTTACACGTCAAAATCAGGGTTCGATGGAAATCACATTTGATAACGGAGCTGTAAGAAGCTGGGACATGAATAGGACCCGCAGTTTTAACAGCACCGTAACCGGCAACAGCAACCTGATAACCATAAGCGTTTATACAACTGCTGCCAACAATATTGATGTAACCGGTGAGAACCGGTATGGCACTTCGTTTACCGATGCTATTTCAACCACTATTGCAGCTAACAGCCAAACCGGTTGCCTGTTCAGGCCTTACCAGGGTGAAGCTACCCATACTATAGCTAACCGCAGTGTAACCGTTCTTTATGGCACTAACCCAGGCGGGGTTTCTATAGGCAGCCCAACAACCTGCGGTGATGGATACTACATTACTTACACCAAAAACGGTAACGTAAAAGCCAACAGGTTTGTATATTACTGGTAAGTAAAACTGATACCGAAAAAAAATCCCGCTCCTTAAACAGGGCGGGATTTTTTTATTGCCCTAAGCTAATCCCATTAAGATGACATCTTTTTTCAAGATGTTATCTTTGGCCTCCCTAAGCCTCTTTTGCAGAATAGATAGCATATCTGACTTCTATACAGATGATAACGTCACCAGAGATAACATCTTGAAAAAAGATGTCATCTCTGGTCCATTTATATAAAACAAAACAACAGATATGAACGTTTTAAAAAAGCAACAGAAATTTGCAGGGAATAGCCTAAACAAAACCAGGAATCAGCGTATAATTACATCAGCAAATGAAATCTGAAAAAAGCAGCTTTTGGAGAAATATTATCCTGGTTTTTGGCCTGTTGTCGGTGTTATGGATTGTGCAGATTATACAGTATTTCGGCTTGTACGATTTTGCCGGTTATGGCAACTGGCCCCGCCACATTGAAGGCCTGAAAGGAATTATCTTCTCCCCATTTATACACGGCAGTTTTGACCACCTGGCTTCAAACACCTTACCTATGATGGTGTTGTTAATGGTTTTACTGAGCGCCTATCCGGGCATAGCACTGCCGGTGCTTGTTTTTGTTCACCTCACCAGTGGAATCCTGGTTTGGCTTTTTGCCCCGCCCGATACCGTGCACATTGGCATAAGCGGTATTATTTACGGTATTGCAGCATTTTTAATTGCCTCAGGCATTTTCCGTAAAGACAGGACTTCAATAACCATCGCCATTTTTGTGGGCCTTATTTACGGCAGTATGATTTGGGGTTTTATACCCCAGCCGGGTATCTCATGGCAATCGCACCTGTACGGCGCCGTCAGCGGACTCATTATTGCCTATATTCTGCGCAAAAATGATCTTCCGCAAACCACCGGCGAACCGGAACCTGTGGATGAAGACCGGCATTTTTTTGATGTTGCAGAAAAGTAAAACCATTTCGCACGGAGTTTAACAGCCGGGAATTGCATTTAAAATGCTTTGTATTTCTCTGCATTTCCTCTCCGTGCCCTCCGTGCGAAACTTTTTGATGGTTTGTATTATCAGGTTTCAATAACTTCGGTGCCGAAGTGATTCATCGGTATTATTCAAATGATGTTATATTCGCCAAAAATATGCTCCAATGCCCCAACTGATTCTGTATATTATTATTGCCTTTATAGTTTTTGAATTTGTGCTTTCTAAAGTGCTTTCATGACTCAATTTATAAACATGGGATAATCCCCTGCCCGCCGAAGTTAAGTACCTGTACGACCCCAAAAAATATACCGAGGCGCGCAATTACGCCGTTGCAAATTACAGAGTGGGGCTTTTGTCTTCAACCCTTTCATTAGTTATTACCATTGCCTTTCTGCTGTTTAAGGGCTTTGCATGGCTTGATACTATCGCCCGTGGTGTTTCATCTTCACCCATTATAGAGGCACTTGTATTTTTTGGTATTATCGGCGCGGCAACTTCCATTATGTCGCTGCCTTTTGATATTTACCAAACCTTTGTGGTGGAAGAAAAATTCGGATTTAATAAAGTAACACCCGGGCTTTTTGTGGTTGATAAGCTAAAAGAGCTTTTGATGGGCGTTATTATTGGCGGCGCCATTATTGCCCTGCTTACTTTTTTGTATGGATGGCTGGGTAATATGTTCTGGCTGGCCGGGTGGATTGTGGTGGCGTCTATTTCAATTTTTGTGGCTGCATTTTACACCTCAGTAATATTACCCATCTTCAACAAACTGACCCCACTCGAAAACGGCGAGCTAAGGGCTTCTATCGAAAAATATGCAGGTAAAGTCAGTTTTCCGCTAACCAATATTTTCATTTTAGATGGTTCAAAGCGCTCAACCAAAGCCAATGCTTTTTTCAGCGGCCTGGGGGGCAAAAAGAACATAGTGCTATACGATAACCTGGTGAACGATATGAACACCGATGAAATAACCGCAGTTTTGGCGCATGAAGTAGGTCACTATAAAAAGAAACACGTGCTGCAGTCCATTATTATCTCTATTGCACAAATGGGCATTATGTTTTTTCTTTTTGGCTGGCTGGCCCGCAACCCTATAATGGCCGAAGTACTGGGCGCAAAACAAAACAACTTCTATTTATCGCTCATCACCTTCTCGTTACTCTACGCACCCGTATCTATGATAACCGGGTTACTGATGAACCTTTTCAGCCGCAAAAACGAATATGAGGCAGATGCTTATGCCAGGGAAACTTACAGTGCCCAACCGCTTATAAGCGCCCTTAAAAAGCTTTCGGTTAACCATTTAAGCAATTTACAGCCGCATCCGGCCTTCGTTTTCTTTAATTATTCGCACCCTACTTTGTTGCAGAGGATGCGGGCGATGACGAACGGATAATGGTTGTTTTCCCCTCTCGAGAGGGGCGCGCGAAGTGCGGGGGTGTGTGGCTGTTGAGCACTTAGCCCTAACAGCAACACACCCGGCCTACGGCCACCGCTCTCGAGAGGGGAAACGGCCAATTCGCTTAAATTAACCAGTTTGGTTGATTGGGTGAAGTGAGTTCAAGTGTCCACTTTAAAAAACACCCTATGTTAGTACCTTACAACAAATAAGCCCAAATGCTATTTGGTTTTTAATTCCAAGTCATTATATTTGCGCTCCCAAATTCAATAAGATTATGTACGCAATAGTAGAAATAGCAGGACAGCAGTTTAAGGCAGAAGCCGGTAAGAAATTGTACGTTCATCGTTTAGAAGGTAATGAAGGTGATGCAGTATCTTTCGACAGAGTGTTGTTGACTGAGGCTGACGGCGCCGTAAATGTCGGAACCCCTGTTGTTTCAGGTGTTAAGGTAAATGCCAAGATATTGGCCCACCTGAAAGACGACAAAGTTATCATCTACAAAAAGAAAAGAAGAAAGACTTATGAGAAGACCCAGGGTCACCGTCAGTATTTGACTCAAATCGCGATTGAATCAATCGGATAATATCCCATTTACAAATCAGAATCAGAAAAACTATAAGCAATGGCACACAAAAAAGGCGAAGGTAAAGTAAAGAACGGCCGCGATTCGCACAGTAAACGTCTTGGTATTAAATTATTTGGTGGCCAAACTGCCATACCGGGTAATATCCTTATCCGCCAGCGCGGAACCAACTATCACCCCGGTAAAGGTGTTGATATTGGTAAAGACCATACCATATTTGCAGTTGTTGAAGGCGTAGTGAAATTCACTTACGGCAAAGACGACAGAAGGTTTGTGCATGTGGTGCCTGCAGCGGTGGTTGTTGAAGCATAATTTACAATACACAACAAAGGCAGTAAGAGCCATTAATAAAATAAAAAAGCGTCCCGGTAAAAATCAGGACGCTTTTTTATTTATACCAACGCCTGTTAAAAGCNNAAAGCCTCTCAAAACGCCGCATACGCCACCTAAATGGCGTATCTTAGCAATACCAATGAAACAACCAACGCCGAAAAGGCATTACTTAATAGCTGTATCTATTGCTTTAGCTGGTATGCTGGTATTATTTACCTCAGCCAGTGACTCTGGCGTGGTGGTTTATAATACCGCCAGGGCAGTAGGAAGTTCGGGTTCCGACTATCGGAATCTTTATTCGGGACTTCATCTGAAAGAGATGGGACTGAGCGAAAAGGCCTTTCAACTTGCCATAACGGGTTGGACAAAACTGAAGGCCAAAGGAAGGATTTCGAAAGACATTATTTCCATCTGCGACTTTACAAAGTCGAGTAACCAAAAACGGCTTTACATCATTGACCTTGCAAGCGGAACGCTGCTGTTTAATACGCTGGTAGCGCACGGTAAAAATACCGGCGAGGAATTTGCGCGTTACTTTTCCAATAATCCATCATCACTGCAAAGCAGCCTGGGTTTTTATTTAACCAAAGAAGCCTACACAGGTTCGCATGGCATGGGCCTTAAATTAGCAGGTGTAGAACCGGGCTTTAATGACCGGGCCGAAGAAAGGGCAATTGTTATGCACGGCGCCTCATACGTATGTGATGACTTCATTAATCAATATGGCAGACTGGGAAAAAGCTGGGGCTGTCCTGCGGTACCGTTTGAAGTGCACGAGCAAATTATCAATACCATTAAAGATGGCACTTGCCTTTTTATCTATTATCCCGATAAGGCATACCTGGCAGCATCGCGTTTGTTGAACTAATCTTTGATTCAATTAAACTTCAAATTACAATTATTTCGGCCACGGCTTATTTCAGCCGTGGCAATAATGCATTTTCCCCCGTCGAGATGGGCGGCCAAAAGCCGGGGGCGGCCGTTAACACATTTCCCTAACAGCCCAATACAACAGCAATAACGGAATATTAATTACTTTTCTCATTAAAGTTTCCGGGTTTAATTAGCGTTACCAAACGTAATCAAAACAACACCTGCATTAATAAGGCCCTGTTGTTTAAAAAAATCTGATCTCAATTTATTTTCAACAAACATGGCAACTGTTCAATTTATCAATCGCTAGTAAACTCATGACTAACTAAGAACGCGATAACCTCATCTAATTTATTGATTATCAATAAAATAGCATTAATCATTTAACAAATCCAGCCAAATTCACCGACCCGGCAACCAGCAAATTGGTTGTAAATCAGGGGTTCGTAGTTTTATTTTTTCAACAATTATCTGTTAAGGGAGTTTAAAATCCTGAAATTCTATTTAATTTGCAACTGCGATAATCTATTTCTTAACCTAATCAACAATAACATGAAAAAACATGTACTAAGTGCTGCCTTGGCATTTTTGTTGGTTTTTGCATTCAGTTGGCTGAGTGCGCAAACCACCAATCTTGTGCTGGGAACTGTAAAGGACAATAAAGGAGAACCCGTAGTTGGGGCATCTGTGGGAGTAAAAGGAACACCCACCGGTACCGTAACCGATATTGACGGGAAATTTTCTCTCCAGGCGCCCGCAACCGGAACGCTTATAATTAAATATATTGGATTTAAAACCAAAGAGGTAAGTGTAGCCGCAGGCAATTTTAATGTTGCCCTTGAAGAGGACATTATGGGCCTTGATGAGGTTGTAGTTACCGCAGTGGCCATTCAGCGTGAAAAGCGAAGCCTGGGATATTCAACTACAACAGTAAATTCAGAGCAGTTGAATGAGGCCGCACCTGTATCTGCTCTTGATGCGCTGAACGGAAAAGTTGCGGGCTTGCAGATTGATAATGCCTCGGGTGTTCCGGGCGGTTCAACCAGGGTTGTGCTTCGCGGTGGTTCGTCATTAACCGGCGATAACAATGCGCTGATAGTGATTGACGGTGTACCCATAGATAACTCTGACTTTGGTTTTGGTGGCATCTCGGTTGGTTCAGACGTGCTGAACAATCAGTTTGATGCCGGTAGCCGTGCAAACGACATTAACCCTGAAGATATTGAATCAGTTACCGTACTAAAAGGGGCCGCAGCGGTTGCGCTTTATGGACAGCGCGGTGCCAATGGTGCTATCATTTATACAACCAAGTCAGGTAAATCTGTGGCTAACGGTAGTGGCCGCAAGTTTAAAGTATCGGTAAGCGAGAATATGGTTGCTCAAACACCGCTTAAACTGCCAACCCAGCAAAATCAATTCGGGCAAGGCTCGAACGATAGCTATGGCAATGCATATTTTGATACCCGCCAAAACTGGAGCTGGGGACCCGCATTTAACGGCCAACCGGCTTTCTGGGGCACACCGCTACAGCAACCTGACGGCACTTATAATATAAGAGTAAAACCTTATTCAGCAGAGCCTGATAACCTCGCCCGTTTCTTTAACGTAGGTTATACTAACAACACCAACGTTTCAATATCGGGTGGCGACAAAGGAACCAGTTTTTATACTTCGTTTAATAACGTGAAGTATGACGGAATGGTACCTACTACCGGTTATAACCGCAATTCATTTAAAATGAACCTTGAGCACGACTTCTCTGACGCTCTTACCGTTAAGGGTTCGTTCACTTATACCGCCACCAACAGTACATTAGCTACAGGTGGCCAGCAAAACCAAAGTACCTGGTTTATGTTACTCAACACACCAAGGGATATTCCTATGGACGAACTCAGGAACTTAAGCAATCCTTTTAACCAGCCAGCCCAGTATTACGATATATATTATCCAAATCCGTTTGCTGTTTTACAAAACGATAAGACCACAGATAACGTTGACCACTTCTTATCCAATATATCATTGGACTGGAAACCGGCAAAATGGTTAACAATAACAGGCCGCGTTGGCGCTGATATTTATACTGATACCAGGCAGCAGGATTTTGCAACCTATAATTACACCGCTTTGCAATTCTTCCAGGGGAGTTTCATACCAAATACGCCTTCTACTTATATAGGTAAATACGATCAGGACCGTTATACAGTAGACAATATCAATTCCGACATTATGGCAAACTTCCACAAAGAGTTTAAACATGATGTTACCTTCGGTGTTATATTGGGTAACAACATTTACAGCAACACGCTGCATAATACTTACGGCGAAACAAACGGATTAGTAATACCTGGCTTTTACAACTTTACCAACTCAGCAGCCCGTCCGGAACTGGTTGACCAAACGTATGTTAACCGGCTGCTTGCCGTTTATGCTGATGCCAGCATCGGTTACAAAAACTTCCTGTTCTTTGACGTTACCGCGCGTAATGACTGGTCGTCAACTCTGCCTACTAACGCCCGTTCTTACTTCTATCCGGGCATCAGCGGATCATTGGTATTTACAGAAATCGGTAAGAAGAAAATCAACCCTATGATTCTTTCATTCGGCAAGCTACGCGCCAGTTTGGCACAAATAGGTAAAGACGCTCCCCCTTATCAATTGACGAACTATTTTGTTCCGGGCGATATCAACGATGGACACCAACTTACCGACATTAAAACTCCTTATGTTTCTCCTGTAAGTAACAGTATTCCTGGTTATCAGTTGAGCACTACGCTGGCTAACCCGAATCTGAAACCGGAAATTTCCACCACCTGGGAAGCAGGTCTTGATCTTGGCTTCTTAAATGATCGTTTGCTTATAAATGCAACTTACTATTACAAAAATAGTGTAAATGAAATTTTACCGGTTTCTTTAGCTCCAAGCACTGGTTATACCTCTGAATATATCAACGCTGGTATTTTCCGTAACCAGGGTGTTGAGCTTGAAGTTCATATCATCCCTGTTGTTACCAAGAGCGGGTTTAAATGGCAAATTGACGCTACTTTTACCAAAAACATAAGCAAAGTAATTGAAATCGCTAACAACGCCACACAGATTACTATTGGTGGCATTAATGGTGCCGCACTGGTTGCTGAAAAAGGTGAACCTTATGGCGAGATTTACGGTATTGGCCCTGAAACTAACAGCAAAGGGCAGCTTGTTGTGGACAGCGGTTCGGGTTATCCGATACCAGGTAAAAAACCTGAAAACCTTGGCAACGTATTGCCTAAATGGAGTGGCAGCATCGGAACTTCGTTTTCATACAAAGGGTTGAAGTTAACGATACTGTTTGGTGGTAACGCCGGTGGTCAGTTCTACTCATCCACTTCGTCAATACAGCAATTTGATGGAAATGACCCTATCACTGCAGTCAACAACCGTCAGCCATATGTATTACCTAATACCGTTTATCTTGGCTCCGATGGACAATATCACCAAAACCAGGCTAAAATTGTCCCTTACGACCTATGGGTTAACGTAACTCCGTTTATCAACTCTTATAACGTAATTGCAGCCGATTTTGTAAAGTTAAGGGAACTTTCTGTTACCTATTCAATACCAACAAAATTACTGTCGAAGAGCAAGTATATTACCGCTATATCTGTAAAAGCTTTTGGTTCAAACCTGTGGATATGGACACCGAAGTCTAATGGTTATGTTGATCCTGAGCTGAACGCAGCAGGGGCAACCAATAATCAGGGATTTGAACTTTACCAGCTACCTTCAGCACGTAACTACGGTGGCGGTGTAACTATTGATTTCTGAAAAATTAAAACCAGAACAACATGAAACGAATAATAAATTTTTCAAAAATATTTCTACTGTTAGTGCTGGCTTTATCGCTTGCCACATGTAAGAAGAACAAATTTTTGAATGTTAATAATAATCCAAACTATCCGGCAACGGTTACGCCGGCGCTGGCGTTGCCTACCTGCGAAGCTAATATTGCCTACATGCTCGGTAACCAGATGACTATTATGGGCGGCATGTGGGGACAATACTGGACCCAGGACCCTTTTAACGGTATCCAATACGGTAACTACGATAAGTATAATAACGTTCCCACAGATAACGATGGGATGTGGACGTCCATGTATGCAGTAGGTGCCAACCTCAATTATATTATTAACACAGATACAGGCACCAGAACTTATGCCGGTATTGCTTACCTGCTGAAGGCTTATAACTTTCAGTTGGTTTGCGATGCGTATGGTGCAGCACCACTATCGCAGGCTTTACAAGGTGCCGCCAATACAGCACCAGTTTATGATCCTGAACAGCAGATTTATGATAGCCTGGTAGTTTGGGTTAATAATGGTATGTCCATTATTAACGCAGTGCAGACTGGTACGTCTCCTGCTTCAGACCTTATATATCCCGGCCTGCCGATGAGCCAATGGCAAAAATTCGGAAATACGCTTTTGCTGCGTATTTATATCAGGGAATGTCTTAAAAACCCTGGCGTTGCCCAGGCAGGGATAGCCAAATTACTACAGAGCCCTGGTTATATCAGTGCGGGCTTTATGGCTAGTAAGGCTGATGATGCCAAAACAATCTACATCAGCAGCACTTATCAGCAGTATCCGCTTTATGCAACCTATGTTTCATTAAATAGTTTCCGCCAGTTAATAGCCAGCGCCACCGTCATTAATATGATGAATGGCCTGAATGACCCAAGGATTGCAGACTTCTTTGTGCCAAATACCAATAGTGGCGCTTACCAGGGTTTACTGCAGGGTGATGCTGAAAACATACAGGGCGCTGCCGATACAGCATGGAGCGCAATTGGAGCCGAAGAATTCTCCCCTACAACTTCCGTATTTTTGTTAACAGGCACTGAAAGCCAGTTTCTACAGGCTGAAGCTGAAGTTCGTGGTTATATCACCGGTGGTGCGTCAGGCGCTTCTGCTTCTTATACCAGCGGTATTACCTCCTCTTTCAGCGAGTGGACAACCTCCTCGGCAGCTTCTGTAAGCACCTATACCGCTCAAAGCGGGGTTAATTTCAGCAATGCAACTTCTTCATCAGCACAGTTAAACCTTATCTTAACCCAAAAATGGATAGCGATGTGCGGCAACCAGAATTTTGAAGGCTGGACCGAATGGAGAAGAACAAGGATACCTACAGGCTTTGTTCCTTCAGCCACATCAGTTTTGGCAGCAGGCAAGTTTCCGCAAAGGTTTGTTTACCCAAGCGAGGAACTACTTAACAATACTAGTTTTCCGGGTGAAGCGCTTATTACCAGTGCAATTTGGTGGGATATTAATCCTTAATCTTAAAAATGTAAAGACATAACTATGAAAAAGATAACTATAATATTCGCTTCCGCTGCACTTTTAGCTTTGTGCATGCTGCAAAGCTGTGCCAAGAAAGAGGAACCTTCATGGGTGGCAAAAATTGGTTACCCGACTGTTACTCTGAAAGGAGCACCGTTTATTACAATAGCAAGGGGTGCTACATTTAGTGACCCCGGCGCATCATGGACAGATTCGGTTACCGGTGAATCGGGAAATATAACCGTTTCAATTGCCAACACCGGAGTTGACAGCGCTTATGTGCTGGTTTACAAAGCCACCGACAAGAACGGTTTTTCATCGTTTGTAGTCCGTGGGGTTGGGGTAACCAATAATGTTGATACTGCCGACCTGAGCGGCAATTACGTTTGCACGGTAAACGGCTACTACGCTGGATTTGTAGGCGCAGTTGATTCAGTTCAGAAAGTTGCAAAAGCATTATATATGATACCCGGCATTGACGGTTTGGATATGGATGTTTTTGTAATAAAAACAGATGGCACTATTTCAATTGCTTCCATTATTGAGCAAGGGCTTACTGCTCCCGGCGCTAACCTGCTTGAAACTTTCACCGGAGCTTCTCTTAGCTATGCTGGCAATTCGCAACCTTATACATTTGGGGCAAACGCTACCATTACTAATGTGCCTCCATATGCAATTCAATTTGCACACGAATAACTTATTAATGCATTGAATAGTAAAAAGGCGCCTTTAGGCGCCTTTTTTATTTGCAACCTGCCCTATTTTAACTCCACTATTTATCTTTTCAACAATAGCGAAATTTTCTTTGCCTTAAAAACGTTATCTTAGCACTAAAATTCCTTAGCCCGTGATGCACAAATTCAGGACTATCGCAGTTTTGCTGTTCGCTTCGGCCTTCATTAATCCGGCATATTCCTTTTATAATTTTACCGATTCCTCTGCCCAGAACAGTTGTATTGACCCCATTATCTGCCAGTTAGATAGTATGTCGCTTACTATGTTTACCCGCGACAGGCTGTTTATTGATGATGCCACAGTAATGAGCAGCATTAACATGCCTTACGATTTTATACCTAAGTACACCAATGAAGAAGTGCAGGAGAAGATGAGGCTTATACCCTCGCTTATACCTTTAAACTATAACGCTACCGTTAAACAATTCATTGATTTTTTTGCATACAGAAGAAGGGGCCTGATGGCCAGCTGCATTGCCAATTCGCAGCTTTATTTCCCCGTAATTGAAGAAATACTGGACCGCAAAGGCCTGCCGCTGGAACTAAAGTACCTGCCTATTATTGAGTCGGCATTTAACCCGGTAGCGGTATCGCGCGCCGGTGCTACCGGCTTATGGCAGTTAATGTATGGAACCGGGGCACAACTGGGCCTGAACATCAACTCATACATTGACGAAAGGCGCGACCCGGTAAAAGCTACCGAAGCCGCAGCAGATTACCTGAAGAAGTTATATGACTTTTACGGCGATTGGCAGTTGGTGCTTGCCGCCTATAACTCAGGCCCCGGAACGGTGAATAAAGCCATAGCCAGGGCCGGTGGGGTAAAGAATTTCTGGGCAATACTCAATTACCTTCCGGCCGAGACCCGGAGTTATGTGCCTACTTATATTGCCATGGCCTACGTAATGAATTATTACCAGGACTATAAACTGGTATCAGCCGAACCCAAAAGGGCACTATATGCAGTTGATACGGTGCTGATAAGCGCCAAAGTAAGCCTGAAACATATTTCAGACGTGCTGGGCATTCCGTTGGATGAACTTCAGTTTTTAAACCCGAGTGTAAAAGCAGGCATAGTGCCTTATACCGAAAAAGGATTCGGCCTTAACCTGCCCATTAACTATTTTGCCCTTTTTGAAGCCAGGCAGGATGATATTATGACAGACAGTTCACTGATGCTTCAAAACGCGATGCCTGTAATGATTGCAACTACCAAAACCATTTGGTACAAGGTTAAAAGCCACGAAACCATGGCTAAGATTGCAGCTAAATACAGTATAACCGAAACCTCCATCAAAAAATGGAACAAGCTTAAAAACAGTTATGTATATGCCGGGCAAAAGTTAAAGTTGGTAATAACCACTTATACCAATGCCGAATCATCAAGCTATACACAGGCGTTTTCAAGCAAGGTGCTTGACAGGTCAAGAGTTGATACTTTGAAAGGCCAGCCGAGTAATTTGAACTTAGTTGTTAATGCTGAGAAAACAGATTCAGTTTCTGACAGCACGGCCACTTCTGCATCTGACACCAACACAATAGGGCTGGACAAGAGTTGTAACTGTGTTTATCATGTAGTGCAGCCCGGCGACACACTTTGGAGCATTGCCAGGAACCAGGGTGTTACTATAGATAAGCTTAAAGCTGATAACAAGGAAATACAAGACCGGCCTATCAGGGTGGGCGATATTATAAAAATATTAATGTAATGGCTTCTCAGCAAACCAACGGGCAGCTGCTTTACAATTGGCTGTTAACGGATTCAATTACAGCGCATAATCAATTAACCCCTTTACCTTTTCAAGCGAAGCAAAGCTTACGAGCTTCAAAAAAATATTAATCCGGAATTTTGACCACGCTGAGTTTTTATCTGCCGCCAATGCCTGCAGAATAGCCATACTTGCAGCCCAACGGTTTCCCTGGTGTATGTTGTACTGCGCTATGGCATGGTAACAGCCCGCCAACATAAACCGTTTAGCCTCGTCAGAGATTTTCCCGCCTGAATGAGCACCAGTAAAGATATATCTGTAAAGCCTTAGTTGCTCTGCGCCGGTATTGTACCTCATTACATTTACTGAACGGTCATCGTGCTCCCTAACGGCAACAGTAAACTGTTCTTTGAGATAACTTACGGGGTAATTCTGTGCAATCCGAAGCCAAAGTTCCATATCCTCGCCTATCCTAAAACGCCTGTCGTATTTAAATTCAGCCAATATCTCACGGCTTATGCAAACCTGTTGGCTGTGAATTATATGGGTAGCAATATTTTCAAAAACATCATCGCATGCACCATAATCTACCGGCTGCCGGTTTACATTGCCATCTCTGTCAATCAGCAAACCTGTATAGAACATTCCAATAGGAAAGCTAAGTTGTTCAAGGCTTTTGTAAAGAATGGCAAGTCGTTCAGCTAAATAATAATCATCGCTATCTAAAAAACAAATATAGCGGCCATTAGCATGTTCAATGCCATTATTGCGCGCAGCGCACCGCTCGGCATTGACTTGATAAATATATTTAACCCTTTCATCTTCAATGGCCCTTACAACCTCCGAAGTATTATCAGTTGAACCATCGTCAACTATAATAAGTTCCCAGTCAGTAAAGGTTTGTTTTAATACGCTGTCGACAGCAGTACTTAAAAGCCCAGCCCGGTTATAGGTGGGTATAACAATGCTGAAAAAAGGAGTTGGTTTCACTGACGGGCTAAACAATATTTATAATAAACTGATATTACTTAACCTTACCGGAAAAACTCTTCTGGTAATCATCAAACTTGGTGGTTTTGTAACTATTGGTTGCTACATAATTCAAAACACTTTCAAATACTTTCGACTCCTGATAGCCGGGCACCGGAAATATTTCGTCCATATTCTCATCCAGGTAAACCGAGGTGGGATAACTCATTTGATTATTCAGTATTTCGGCTGCCAGTTCATTATAACCCTGCATACCCTGCGAAACATATTTATAGTCCTTGCCCCTGAAATTGATATCCTCGCGGGTTTCGGCATCAAACTTTACGGCGTAAAAATTGTCGTTAACATAGTTAACTATAACCGGGTTGGTAAACGTTGACGCATCCATGCGCTTACACCAGCCGCACCAGCCGGTATAAACGTCAATTAATACCTTGCGGGGCTCTTTCTTCTGGGCTTCCTGCATTTCCGTCCAGTTCATCCATTTAATCCCTTCCGAAACAGGTTTAGGCGCCGGGTGAATAACAAACGACAGTACGGCACATATAGCAACAAATAACAAGGGGGCAAATAATAGCTTTCGCATTGCTTACAAATTTTCTTTGGTAAAGTTATTCAAAATTCAATCAAGATTAAAGTAACGCAAATAGCCCTCAGCCAGGTATAAAAATTTAGATAGTTTAACTCCATAAACTAAGTTTGTATTACACCCACGCTGAATTGTTTGGTTATAGGCGCCTGGTTAGCAGCTTCAATACCCATCGAAATCGCTTTCCGGGTATCAAGCGGGTCAATAATGCCATCGGTCCACAAACGGGCCGCAGCAAATTTAGGGTCCAGTGTTTTCACATATTTGGCCTTAATGTCGTCCAGTAGTTTCTTCTCATCTTCAGGTAAAATTACCTGGCCTTTTCCTTTAAGCGTAGCCACTTGTATTTGCAACAGCGTTTTTGCTGCCTGGTCGCCGCCCATAACCGATATACGCGAGGTTGGCCAGGCATATATTAACCGTGGGTCGTAAGCCTTACCGCACATGGCGTAATTACCAGCACCGTACGAGTTGCCTACAACAATGGTAAACTTAGGTACCACCGAATTTGAAACCGCATTTACCATTTTAGCGCCGTCTTTGATAATACCGCCCTGTTCGCTGCGGCTGCCCACCATAAAACCGGTTACATCCTGTAAAAACACCAAAGGAATTTTTTTCTGGTTGCAGTTCATAATAAACCGCGCCGCTTTATCTGCCGAGTCGGAATAAATGACCCCGCCAAACTGCATCTCGCCTTTTTTGTTTTTTACCACCTTGCGCTGGTTGGCAACTATACCTATGGCCCAACCTTCAATACGCGCATAACCGCAGATAATAGACTTTCCGTATTCTTCTTTATACTGCTCAATTTCCGAGCTATCAACCAATCGCTTTATCACCTCCAGCATATCATATTGGCTGGTAATTGTTTCAGGTATCAGCCCGTAAATATCATCTTCCTTAAAAGCAGGTTTTGCAGGTGCTATGCGGTTGAAACCGGCATCGGCAGGTTTGCCGAATTTATCAACCAGGTTGCGGATGGTTTTCAAACACTCATCATCATCCTTCATTTTATAATCAGTAACGCCTGATATTTCGCAGTGCGTGGTAGCGCCTCCTAAGGTTTCATTATCAATGTCCTCTCCCACTGCGCTTTTTACCAGGTAACTGCCGGCAAGAAATACCGAACCTGTTTTCTCAACTATCAAAGCCTCATCGCTTAAAATAGGCAGATAGGCCCCACCGGCTACACAACTGCCCATAATAGCAGCTATTTGCGGTATGCCCATGGCGCTCATAATTGAGTTATTGTAAAACACCCTGCCAAAACCTTCTTTATCCGGAAAAACCTCATCCTGCATAGGTAAGTACGCGCCCGCACTATCTACCAGGTAAATAATAGGCAACCGGTTCTCGATAGAAATTTCCTGGGCGCGTAAATTCTTTTTAACCGTTATCGGAAACCATGCACCGGCCTTAACCGTGGCATCGTTAGCAACAATTACACACAACCGGCCTTTTATATAGCCCAGCACCACTACCACCCCGCCGCATGGGCAGCCACCCTGGTCCTCATACATTCCGTAACCGGCCTGCTCTCCTACTTCAAGCACTGGTTTGCCTTTGTCCAGCAACAATTCAATCCGCTCGCGGGCAGTTAGCTTGCCTTTTTCTTTGTGCTTCTCTATAGCTTTCTTTCCGCCGCCCAGTTTAATCT
>PMXD01000086.1 GCA_003165895.1 Bacteroidota bacterium
TTCCTATATCCGGATAGTCAAAAAAGTTTTAAAAAAAAATTATCCACTTTTTTTCTCAGACAGCACATCGGAATATGAAAAATTTCTCCCACAAGCAAAAACTGGTGCCGTAGAGCTTCAATATGGATGTTCATCGTTTTAAACTGTGTTCAAATGGAGGCTTTTCCCCGGACAGCACCTAATTGGGTGCCTTTTGAGCCTGTTTTCGCCCCGGAATGTGCATTACACTCCCTGCTATTCAAAAGCATCAATTTCAAGGATTCTCACAGAGGGGAGAAATGTTGCCCAAACTGTATTTTCATTTTTTGCCGGACAACAGTGCATTCTAATACATAACCCAGGTTAAATTATAATTTATTGCCTCTGCGGTAAATTTTTTCTTTCATGCTTTTGGTTTCCTTCCGCAGAGAAAGAAGAAATTGAGGGCTGACCTTTAAGCCTTCATTTTCAATTTTATCCATCAGTAAAACATTGTCGTGCCATGCGCCTATCAGGTCCTGCAGCTTATCTAACTGTTTATATTCTTTTGCCAAAAGCAGCTTACTTTTTTCCTCTGGCGTTAACAGGTTTGAACAATACAAAAACTGCTTTAATAATTTACGGTATTTATGCAGTTCCTTATCTTTTTTTATATCCTTCCATTTGCTTTTAAGGCGCTTCAGTAGCTTTTCGCAATATGGGTAAATTTTTTCCCGGTCAAGTTTATGCAGGCAGGCAACAATAACGGGCAATTCTTCCTGTATCGCTTTCAGATAGCCCTGTGCCAAAACGCTCAGTTCTTTATTAAACCCGGCAACTATGGCAGAAGAGCCGGTATTTACCAGTTTATTTCCTGCATCTTTTTTCAGCCGCTCTGCGTGTAAAATTTCTTCGCGGATAGGGCCCAGTTGTCTGAAGATATTTTTATACGGTGCATAGTGCTTGTCAAAATCGAAATGAGCCTGCAATTCGCTAACCATTAAAAGAACAGCCTTTATCTTTTTTACAGCTACCCGGAGTTTATGCAAATCTTCAGCATCTTTTTTCCGCGTAAAAGGCTGCAGAAAATCAGTGCAGGTAATTTGTTGCTGTAAAAAATATTCGCCGGCCGTAACCGCATTTTTATTCATGATGTCTCCTTTGTAAAGCAGCTCAATAATTACCAGGCTTTGAATGTTCGGATGCAATTGCAAACTTACGCTTAATATCTCTTTTGGTTTTGTTTTCGCCATCATCTTAGCCTATGATAAAAGTCAGAAAGGCCATCACTACAGTTCGATACTTGCATAAGGAGGGGCAAAATTAGCCTATCCCTGTCCCCTCTCTATGGCTTGCGATGGAGAGGTGTTTCATCCCGCCTTTCGCGGGAGTGCCCCAGCGAAGCGAAGGGCGGGTGAGGCCCGCCTGTCCCGATGCTTTGGTCGGGAGCTGTTGGCACTTTGCATGTTTCGTACACCAATAGACAGGCACTTGCACGCCGGTTTTGATAAGCCGTAAAAAAAAACCAACTTTGGCGTACCAGGCCCATATTCCATTTAAGCTGCATGAAATATTTAATTGCTTTATTGCTTCTTATCAGCTCAACTTTTCTTTTTGCGCAGAAGGAAGACGATGGCGGGTTTGTAGGTTTTAATTCAACCTCAAAAACCCCGTCAAAAGAAAAAACGTCACTATTTAAAGTGGGCATTATCCCCTTTCTTTTCGGCCAGATTTACGGCACTGGCGAGCTTCGTTTTAATTACGAACGGGTGATAGCCAAAAAGCAGTCTATTTTAGCGGGCGTTTCTTACGTCTTTCCTAACCTGTTTGGTCTGGCACTTTACTCATCCGGTGCAAGCGGGGGCAGGGGCAGCAATGGAGGATATAGCGGCTATGGAAGCCGGCCCGGAATTCTCGATGCTAATTATGCTTTTGAAGGAGTTCGGGGTATGTTGGGCTATCGTTATTATTTATTGAGGCGGGGCGCTCCGCATGGCATATATGTGGGGCCTTATATGTCCTATAACTTTGTTAACGTCAGCGAAAAGGCAGCACCGCAAAATTATGAAGGCTTGAATTATTTTGATGTCTGCGCAGTATTCGGTGTGCAGGCAGTAAGCAGCAAACATTTTGTTTTCGACCTTACAACGGGCCTGGGCTATAAAGATAATTTTATCTCAAACCCGAATAATAATATGGATTTAAACTCGCAAACCATTCCAATAACGCCTTTTGATCACGTGAAATTTTTGATACAACTAAATTTCGGTTATGGATTATAAGCGGTTTGGTGCGGGTGTACGACAAATTTCCCNNGGAAATTTGTCGTACACCCGTTTGGTGCAATGGCAAATGCTTTGTAGAAAGAAACAGGTATTTTACATGGCAGATTTAAAGTAGAGAACGCAGTTTTTGTTGATTTTGTTAAACCCCGGATAGTGTGCCATCTTGTGGCCTGACTAACTTCATTATGACATTGATTAGCTTTGCAGCCAATTATTGGAATAATATCGCTAATCTAGCACTGTAATTTTTACACTAAGCATTATGGTCATTGGTTTATTGAAGGAAAAAGAAGGTGAAAACCGGGTATCGGTTTTACCTGAAATAGTAGTCGCACTTAAAAAACTTAAAGCCCTCGTTTGGTTCGAAAGTAATGCAGGGGCCGCAGCCTATGAAGGCGATTCAAACTATATTAAAGCCGAGGCTGAACTAAAAACCCGCGATGAAATACTTGCTGGCGCCGATATAATTCTCTCTATCAACCTTTTGGCTGATACAGAAATACCGAAAATCAAAAGTGGCTCGGTTATTATCGGTGTGTTTCAACCGCTGTCCAACTTTGCCCGGTTTTTTGCCTGGGCCGAAAAAGGCATCACCATTTTTTCGCTCGATATGTTGCCACGCACAACCCGCGCGCAGACTATGGATGTGCTTAGCTCTCAGGCCAGTGTTGCCGGTTATAAAGCAGTATTGGTTGCCGCTGAACATTACCCGCGCTATTTCCCTATGCTTATGACCTCGGCCGGCACCGTTACCCCCGCCAAGGTATTGATTCTGGGCGCTGGCGTGGCTGGTTTACAGGCTATTGCCACCGCAAAACGCCTCGGCGCTGTGGTTGAGGTTTTCGATACCCGGCCTGCTGCTAAAGAGGAAGTAATGAGTTTGGGGGCCAAATTTATTGAGGTTGAAGGTGCCGCTGATGCCTCTAAAGCCGGTGGATACGCCGTTGAGCAAACTGAAGAATACAAGCAAAAACAACAGCAAAAAATAAATGAGGCCGTGGCAAAGGCCGATGTGGTAATTACCACTGCCCAAATACCCGGAAAACGCGCACCGCTCCTGCTTAAAACTACCATGGTTGACAGCATGAAAGCAGGTTCAGTAATTGTTGACCTTGCTGCCTCATCCGGCGGTAATTGCGAATTGACCAAAAATAACGAAATAGTGATTTATAAGGGCATTACCATCATAGGTAATTCCAACCTGCCGGGTTCAGTGCCCGCCGATGCCAGTAAATTGTATGGTAAAAACATCATTAATTTTTTAAAACTGATAATAAACGAAGAAGGGCAGCTAAACCTGAATTTTGAAGACGACCTGGTTGCCGGGGCTTGTATTACCCACAACAAAGAAGTTGTTAATGAACGTGTTAAAGGAATGGCTGCACATAACTAAATGCAGCCGTTTTCGTTTTATATAGTAACCATAAAACCGTATTTGCCATGGAGAATTTTTTTGTAAGCCTGGAACACCTTATTTCAGTGCAAACTGTTTACATCGTTATCCTGATGGTGTTTTTGGGTATCGAGGTCATATCACACGTACCCAGCATTTTGCATACCCCGCTTATGAGTGGCGCAAATGCCATACATGGGGTAATCGTAATAGGGGCAATCATAGTTTTAGGTAAGGTAGAAAGCAACAATATACCCGCCCTGGCCATCGGCTTTACTGCGGTTTTGGTAGGTACCCTCAATGTGGTTGGTGGCTTTGTGGTTACCGACAGAATGCTTGAAATGTTTAAAAAGAAAAAATAGGCCTCTTTCATAATTCAACGTTTCCCTCTCCTTCGGAGAGGGTCGCTCTGGGGTGAGGATTCAAAAAGAGCGAATGGTGAAAGAGGTCTAAATAAATATCAGATAAGGGCTCATGTAGTTAAAATAAAATCATGGAAACAATATCGCAAGACGTACTGGCCGGGGCCTACCTTATTGCATCGGTCAGTTATATTTTAGGGCTTAAAATGCTCGGCAAACCCGATACCGCGCGCAGGGGCAATACCATTGCCGCAATTGGGATGACTATCGCCATTTTTGCCACCATTTTTCTGTATTCCGAAAACGGAAACCCGGTAGGCAACAAGATTTTCATTTTTGTTGCGCTTATTATTGGCACTGGCATTGGCGTAAGGGCCGCACGTACCGTGCAAATGACCCAAATGCCCGAAATGGTTTCTCTTTTTAACGGCATGGGTGGTCTTTGTGCCGCTTTAATAGGCATTATTGAAATTTACCATACCCAATCTACCGAAAAAACCAAGCTTTTGGCCATTTGTGCAGGTTTGGTAATAGGCACTATCTCTTTCAGCGGTTCAATGATTGCCTGGGGTAAGCTAACCGGTCGGTTTAGCGATAAGATATTCCCTATGCAACAGTTTTTAAACCTCGGCTTAATGACCATCATCCTGGTAATGGCCGGGGCAATTATTTTTAGCCCCATAGTTAATCCGGTTATGCTTTACATGGAGCTATTGCTGTGCGTGGGTTACGGAATTTTATTTGTGCTGCCAATTGGCGGGGCAGATATGCCGGTGGTTATTTCCCTCCTTAACTCGTTTACCGGTGTGGCTGCAGCCTGTGCCGGTTTTTTATACAACAACATGGCCATGTTAACCGGTGGTATACTGGTAGGCTCGGCAGGTACCATCCTTACCATTTTAATGTGCAAAGCCATGAACCGCTCATTAACCAACGTATTAATTGGGGCATTTAAAGCCAGCGGCCCTAAAGAGGTTGAATCGGATAGCGGCGGCCACATAAAAGAAGTTTCGCTGTCAGATGCGGCTGTAATGATGAGTTACGCCAAAAAAGTAATGATTGTGCCCGGTTACGGTTTAGCAGTTGCCCAGGCACAACACAGCTGCCACGAACTTGAAAAAGCACTTGAAGAGAAAGGTGTTGAAGTAAGATATGCCATACACCCGGTTGCAGGCCGTATGCCCGGCCATATGAACGTACTGCTGGCCGAAGCAGATGTCTCTTATTCCAAACTTCTTGAAATGGACGAAGCCAACAGCGAATTTGCAACTACTGATGTGGTAATGATATTGGGTGCTAACGATGTAGTAAACCCCGCCGCCAAAAACAATAAATTATCTCCTATTTATGGTATGCCTATACTGGAAGTAGACCATGCCCACGCCGTAATAGTTAACAAGCGCTCCATGAACGCAGGTTATGCAGGCATTAAGAATGAGCTCTTCTATGAACCACAAACTTCCATGCTTTTCGGCGATGCTAAAAAAGTGTTGCAGCAGTTGGTGAGTGAGATTAAGGCGAATTAATTTCAGATGACATCTTTTTTCAAGATGTCATCTCTTCTCCGAATACGGAGCAGGATCTTGGACAATGGAGACTTATCTTCAGAAAAATTCAGTCAAATAGTAATTCCTATTCCTACTACCGCCAGGCGCTTTTACTAAAATGCCCTGTTTAATTAAATCGCCTGCCGTCTCTTAAACGATAAACCCTTTTGCTTCCGCACTTTGGGCAGCATGGCTTACCCTGCCAACGTTGCTCCTCTAAGTAAACCCTGCACTGCGCATCTGTTCCGAATAACTTTTGAAACTCAATTAAACTCTTAAAATTTTTCACTGGCCTTTGCAACTTTAATAATAAATAATGATGCAAAGGTAGGGTCGCACTGCGCAACCTATTTGCGCAGTGAATATTTGTTTTCTTGTATTTACGTAATTATTGTGGTTTTAACAAATCAGTTAACAGTTAGTAGTGTAATGACAATGTAACGACACTTCGATAAAAAATGGCTATTTTTGTAATGAAACAGGAGTTAACCATGTCTTCGCATACATCAATACTTTACGCTGAAACCAAATTTTTTCAAATAGATATTCTTACTCTATTGCAAAGAATAGTTGGGCCATTTGATAAAACCAGACTTAAAAAAGCGTATTTGAAATGGCTTAATGGCTGGTTTGATGAAATGTATAAGGATGCTGACAGAATTATACTCAATATCAATGCGCTTACTCCCGAACAGGCCACAATGCATCTGAATTTTTTCAAAAGATTTATTCTCAAGATAAGGCGATTGACCGTTGCCATAGAATCCGTAGAATACTATGGCAATGAATTATTAGAGCAACGGACTCCATTAGTTATGACTAAACTCTATGAGTTAGAGGGAGAACTAAGATTAGTAGCCTTTAAAAACTCGCCAAAAAAGCCAATGGAAAGCGAATTTATAAATTCGCTTTCCGAAAAATCAAAATCAGCCATAGCGTTTGTTTTGAGTAAAGAAAAATAAGTGGCGGTTTATCAAAGACACATTGTAGAAGTTCCATTTAACTTGACGCAGCGCGTTGAGAACCACCCTGCTATTGTATTGTCTACCACCGAAGCTATTGAACACGAAGAGGCGTTCATTGCGGTAATGATGACTTCCACAAAAATGGATGATGAATATACTTGGTTATTTGATAAGTCTATGCTCGAATCAGGTAGACTTGATAAGAGTTACGTTGAAGTAAGATTGCACCTGATTAGTTATTTTAAAATAAGTGATATTATACATAATTCATACACTGGCACAAGAATGAGATTGCTTGATTTTAATTCACTTGTGGCGCGGATTAACCGGGTTGCTTTCGGACAAAAATAAGCTCCTCTCATCAAATAAAAAGGGGTCGGCTTGCGACCGACCCTCTACATAAATGCTTTGCTGACAATACAATAATAATATATTACGGATTAAATGACCATTGATTTATTCCTGCGGCGATAAGTTTTTGAATGAAACCTGCCTTGCTTTTATCATCACAACTTTTATCGGCGTCACGGATAGTGAATCCATCGTCTTTATTTATGCAAAACACATAAGCTCCATCCCAAACATTATCGCTCCCCAATCCGAATAGTGTTTTCTGAACTCCTCGTATATAGTCGCCCTTCGGAGAGGGCCGCGCTGGGGTGAGGATTCAAAAAAAGCGAATTGTGAAAGAGGTCTACTATCCTTTACCCAAATTTTCAATCGCCCTAATCTTTGTATATCGCTGTATTTTCATCCGGCCTATAAGCTATTTCCGTTAAGAAAATNNACATCTTGAAAAAAGATGTCATCCCTTCACTCCCCTAATTCTTCGCCGGTACCCCGGCATTCCCCCCATTCAACGCATCAATCTTTTTCTGGTACTCCGCCACCTTCCCTTTATCGCCTAAACGCTGGTAGGTAATAACCATGTTCTGTAACCCGATAATACTATTCGGATAAAGCGATAGCATTTTTGTAAGCGTTTCAATATTGTCCTTGTAATCATTCATCATACCATAGCAAATGGCAAGGTTAACGAGTGCCTCAGCCGATGTGGGTTTTAATTCCACAGCACGCTTCATGCATTTAAGGGNNCATTTTCGAAGTCGCCTTTCTGTCCATAATCAAATCCCATTTTTTTATTCTCCAGGTATTCTTTATCCGCAGCATCTGACGAGTTGGTTTCATCGGTAGGCATTACCGTTAAATTATAGCCGGTGTTATGGATATGCTTTGCCCGGTTGTTAAGCACTTCATCATCATAAGGGTTTAACTCCACCGCCTTATTGTAATAGTACGAAGCCAGCGCGTGCTTATCCAGGTTTTCATAAGCCAGGGCCATGCAGGCGTACGATTTAGGATAGTTAGGCGACTCCTCAATAGAGCGCTTGCAATAAATAACCGCTGAGTCCAGGTTCTGGCCCGCATTTACGTATACTGATGCAATACCATAATTGGCCTCCGGGTTAAAATTATCTATCAATAAACTAATACGGAATTGCGCCAGGCTTTTCTGGTAATACTCCTGTTTCTTCACCGGGTCCTTTTCGTTATTGCCCTGCTCCATCGTTATAAACGCCAGGTGCAAATGGGTTTGGGTGGAGTTCGGAGCCACTTCCACATCGTGGTTGTAAAGCGAAATGTCATCATACCAAACCGGGTTCCGTGAAAAAGTTTCCGCGCTATACAAAATAAATATTCCCACAAGCGGTATAGAAAACCCAACGCGCCCCAAAAATGCAGGCAGCTTCATTTCACCCGATTGCAGGTTTGTTCCCGTTATTTTCGCCAATAACCAAACCAGTATAATGCTAAAGCCCAGGGCCGGTGCATACAACATCCGCTCAGCCAAAATACCCCCTTTAAGCAGCACAAAACCCATCGACGGGGCAAGCGCAATACCCCATAGCAATAAACCCAAATTGAAAGGTGTTTTTTGATTGAAATTTCGGTACAACAAATAAAGCACCCCAGCGGCCATCAATATCCCCGCCCACGTTTCAGCCGAAGTCCAGTTGGTAGGCGGTAATTGGTTAAAGGCATAGTTATAGCTAAGCGGATAAGGGAAAGTAATCAGCTTATTACACCACAAAAAAATCATAAACGACGAAGGCAGTTTGGCGTTAAACATGGCATACGGATAATTCACCGCGTCATTAAGTGTAATGCCCGATAACGTACCCAGCGCCCAGAATTTTTGAACCTGGAATAGCGCAATTAAACCTAAAAAAGGCAGCGTGCGCAGCGCAATCTGCTTTAAACTAAGTTGAGTGCTGAAAAACAAAATTACCGGTAACATTATAATCCCGGTAAGCGCCGTTTCTTTCGATAACAACCCCAGGTAAAAGAAAAAACCTGATACCAGGTAGAAGGCCCAACGCGATGATTGAACGGCATATAAAAAAGCTGAAATAGAAATGATAATATTCAGAAATGCCAGCATTTCGTCACGGCTTTTAATATTAGCAACCACCTCGGTGTGTATAGGGTGGGCCAAAAAAAGCAGGGTAACAATAAATGGAAATACAGGATTATATTTTCTGAATATCTGCATCAGCAAAACACAAACAAAAAAACCGGTAATTGCATATAACAGAACATTGCCCACGTGCTCCACATTCGGGTTTAAAGGAAAAAACTGGTTTTCAATGGCAAACGTTACCAGCGATAGCGGCCGGTAATAACCCAGCGTAACATTCCCAAAGTGCCAAACATCAATGCTAAATAACGAGGGTATACCTTTAAAGCCTTCAGTAATAAATTTGTTTTTGGTAATTACCATAATATCATCCAGGGCATACCTGTTAGGGATGGTATTGGCGTAAAGCAAAAAGCCAATAACGCCGCAAACCGCAGCCAGCCACCAGTTAGGCTTAAAAATGAACTCTGCAGGTTTGGCTTTAACCGCTTTAGGTGTGGGTTTTTGTTTCATGTATTGGCTGTAATATTACAAAAGACGAACAAAATTCCGGTAGTCCAAATTTCACATCCGAAACCAAAATACAATTAAAATTACCGTGAGTTATGGATTACATTTCTGTCAGGCACACCGCAATGTAACGTTCTCCCATCTCTATCAGGTTACAATGCGCTGTCATGGTCAGCGAAGCCGAACCATTTGTTTCCTGATGGAGAAGGGAGATGCCGAAGGCAGAGGGATGAGGCCGGGTAATTGCATATTTCGCGTACTTGCACCATAAACAAACACTTTAAAATCAACTTGGTAGTTTCATTCTAATCCAAAATACAACTAAAATTAGCTGTTTAGCCCAAAATTTATTACGTTCATTTAAGAAGATATTTTGAAAGTAGCTAAATGGAATGTTATGGTTGTATTTTGTATTTGGCTTTGGCATCCCCTTTAGGGACGGGTGGGGCTGAGACATTTGCCATACAAATTTTCTTGATTCATTTCAAAACAGCTTCAGATGGAGTTGCATTAAAAATAATTTACACGCATGACAAGAGAAGAGTGGATACGGCTAAGCGCCATATTCGGGGCAGGAACTTTATTACCCAAAGGATTATTAGCTGCAATAATGGCAGAAGAGCAATTAAAAAGAAGCGATTTCGGAAAAGACTTTGTCTGGGGCACTGCTTCCGCGGCTTACCAGATTGAAGGCGGCTGGAATGAAGACGGCAAAGGCGAATCCATCTGGGACCACTTTGTACACCACCGGCCGGGCAAGATTGAAAGGCATGAAAACGCCGATGTAGCCGATGATTTTTACCACTTATATAACAGCGATATTGAATTGATGCGGCAAATGAACATCCCGGCATCAAGGTTTTCTATTGGATGGAGCAGGGTAATGCCACAGGGCACTGGCCAGGTAAATCAAAAAGGTATCGATTTTTACAACCGGGTAATTGATAAATGTCTAAAGGAAAATATAACGCCCTGGGTTACCTGCTACCACTGGGACCTTCCTCAGGCCTTGCAGGACAAAGGTGGCTGGCCCAACCGCGATGTAATTAAATGGTTTGAAGATTATGTCGAAGTATGTGCCAAAAACTTCGGCGACCGGGTAAAAAACTGGATGGTATTTAACGAACCGGCAGCCTTTACTTCGCTCGGTTATTTATTGGGAATACACGCACCGGGCAAATTTGGTTTTAAACCTTTCTGGCCCGCTGTTCACCATACGGTTATGTGCCATGGCGCAGGTGGAAGGGTGCTACGCAGTTTAGTGAAGGATGCCCAGATAGGCACAACATTTTCCTGCAGTTCAGTAGATGGCTGGAAGGATAAGGAAGCAAATAAAAAGGCGGCTGTAAGAGGCGATGTAATTATTAACCGCTTATTTATTGAGCCTACGCTGGGATTGGGATATCCGGTTAAAGACCTGCCTGCTTTAAAGAATTTAAGAAAGCATATTAAACCCGGCGATGAAGAGAAAATGAAGTTCGATTTTGATTTTATTGGTCTTCAGAATTATTCGCGCGAGGTGGTTAAATCGCTTTGCATAGTCCCTATGTTGCACGGCATAAACGTGTCGCCCAAAAAGTTGGGGAACCCGGTTACTGAAATGGGATGGGAAGTTTACCCTGAGGGCATGTACCGCATCATTAAGCAGTTTGCCGCCTATAAAGGCGTAAAGAAAATTATAATCACCGAAAACGGCGCCGCCTTTAAGGATGAACTGATAAATGGCGAAGTACACGATACTCAACGCACCCGGTTTTTAAAAGACTACCTGAAAAACATTTTAAAAGCCAAAAACGAAGGTGTCAACATAGGCGGCTATTTCATCTGGAGCTTTACCGACAACTTCGAATGGGCCAATGGTTTCAGGCCTAAGTTTGGCTTAGTAAATGTCGATTTTAAAACTCAAAAGCGGGTAGTAAAAGATAGCGGTAAATGGTTCAGTGAGTTTCTTTCTAAATAGAACCAAGAGACTGGATTTTAGAGCCAGGATTTGAAGGACGCGTTGCTCTTGTATTTTCTTGGTTCTTGATTCTGGTATCTAAAATCTAATTAAAAATGACTCAGCACTTTATAACGGTTAATGGCATCCGGCTTCATTATGTGGAGGAGGGGCAAGGTGAGCTTGTTATTTTACTACACGGGTTCCCCGAATTTTGGTATGGGTGGAGAAAACAGATACCGGTATTGAGTAAAAAGTATCGCGTAGTAGCGCCCGACATGCGCGGATATAACCTAAGTGATAAACCCAAAGGGATTCAAAATTACAAAATAGAGATACTGGCCTCCGACATTGCGGCCCTGGTAAAAGCACTTGGCGAAGAGCAGGCAATTATTGCGGGCCATGATTGGGGTGGTGCAGTTGCCTGGGCTGTTGCTACATTACATCCGCAGGTAGTTAAAAAGCTGGCAGTATTAAATATCTGTCATCCATCCGAAATGAAAAAGGCTTTGATGGGTTTTAACCTGGCGCAATGGAAAAAAAGTTACTACATTTTTCTATTTCAATTGCCCCGCCTGCCCGAAAGATTTATTGGCAAAGATTTGAAAGGATTCTTCACCAAAGCCTTCACCACTTTTCTGCCCAAAGGTAAAGCCTCAACTATAACAAGTGAAGAGATAGCAAAGTACGTGGAGGCTTATAGTCAACCGGGCATGCTAACCGCGGCTATTAACTATTACCGGGCTACTTTCAGGCAATTGGGCAGTATGCATATATCCGGCAAGCTAACCATGCCCGTACTGATGATATGGGGCGAACAAGACCATGCCCTGGGCAAAGAACTAACCTACAATACCAAAAACTACTGCACAGATTTAGAGTTGATTTACGACCCCACCAGCGGGCATTTTATACAACACGATAACCCGGAGTTAGTGAATGGGAAGTTGCTGGAATTTTTTGAAAAATAACATTTAAAACTTCGCATTGAACTTAACAGCCATTCAATACATTATTTATGTATTTCCCGGCTGTTTACTCCGTGCCTCCGTGCGAAACTCATTTTGTAATTTGACGCTATGCATAATCCAAATCAACCGAAAACTTCTCAGGATTCTTGCCTTTAATGTCTTTGTAAAAAGCCATTATTTCACGCATGTCTTTATCCATATCGCCACTGGGGTAAAGCATTTTGCCTACACCGGCAACTTTATTTTTATAGTCAAGATAACCTAAGCCTATTGGCACTTTTGCTCCTACAGCAACATGGTAAAATCCGGTTTTCCATTTGGTACGTAACGAGCGGGTTCCTTCGGGAGTAACCATCATGGATAACTCCTTGTTTTTAGCAAACAGGTCAATCATCCCTTCGGTCATGCTGGGACGGGGATCTCCGGGTTTTTTAGGTGAACGGTCAATGCCGATACCACCTAATGCCCTCATAATACCGCCAAAAGGAAATTTCATCCACGTGTCTTTTACAGTAAATTTTACCGGCACATCCAGTAACGAAAACGTAGCCCGTGCAAAAATGAGGTCCCAGTTACTGGTATGCGGCGCTGCTATCATAACACAACGCATCACATCTTGCCTCAAATCACCCTTTAAACGGTCACCCACTTTCCATCCATAAAGCCAGAAGATAAATCTCGAAATCAACTTTCCCATAGTGGGGGCGAATGTAGGAATAACCAGTCGGATATAAATGACACAAAGCCTGATGAAAATCAAATGCCCACAAACATGCTGGCAGTTGGCAACAAAGCTAAAACCTCCCGCTCATATTCAAACCGCCTGAAAATCCCTGAAGAATCCAATTTTCGCTGTGCGAAAATTGGATTGTCCCCCTCCGGAGCTTGCCTATGCACACATCCTGTTTAAAGCAAATTTATTCTCTCTATANNGAAGGGGTTGAGTATCTTGCAAACTACACGATGCTACTGAATGCATATCTGTTTCCAAAAGATGTGTGCATAGACAAGCCTCCGGAGGGGGCATAGGGGGAGGTGAGACGTCTGCCCAACAACTACATAAATTAAGAAGGACCACATGCTTTTAACACTGCCCTATTTCCTCCTTACCCTATACAAGCTGGTATGTGCATAACCATCATCAAAAGCCTTTACCAGCGTAATATACTTACTGCTATCAACATCAAACCCCGCATCCGGCGGATTACATAACAAATAATAATCGTAGTCTTTATCTGTTAACCGGTCCGGGTTTATTTTCGCTCCGTTTAAATATCCCCCTTTATCAAAACCAAGTGCAAAAAATCCTGGGAAATTACTGCCAGGTTTGTCACCCGGCTTCATAATCCTTATCATCTCCGTAACCCCCTGTTGCAAAACATGCACTTGTCGCCTGTAGCCCATGTCCTCATCATAATTAAATTGGGGCTGTTCCAGGTGCCTGTAGCTAACCACAAGCAGGCCCGCCATCACCAAAGCCATATATAAATTGCTTTCCGAAACAGATGTAATTGCAACACCTGCAGCAATACAAAACACTACTACCACTATCGTAGCATACCTGCCCATATAAACTCCAAACAACGAGTTAAAACCTAAAAAAGCAACGCCAAACAAAACCAGCAAAAACAAAAAATCACACCGGCGGGTAATGGCTTGTTTATTAAGGGCCAGCGAAAACACCAGGCCCATTGCAGTTAGCACGGTTAAAACATATCGCCCCTGCTGCACAAAAACAAACAGTAAAAAATGGGCAGCCTGCTGCACAAAAACGCTGATATCAAAAACTACGGCATCCATGTGATAAGGGAAAAAATACCACCCGTTCTGCTTCTTCTGCAACAAAAGAAAACAACCAAAAGTCAGATAAGGCAGGGCAATTAAAACAAGTCCGGTCAATTTTAATGCCTGCGGCTTTTCTTTTACTACAGCCCATTGCAATATAGAATAAACTATTACCACCACCGGTAACACAATAGCCGATTCCTTGGTAAGCATAGCCAGCGAAGCATAAAATGCAAACCATAAAACACGGCCTTCATAATAACTGCACAGCGCCATAAAAATAAAAAGCGCCAGCGTCACTTCCGGCAGCACCAGCGCCGATTGCGCAACAAAAAGCGGCTGCATAAGGCATATAAGGGNNAAGCACCAGCGCAATAAAAAAACAAAACAGGTGGGCCACCCTTACCTCCTCGCCAAATACCCTCCATACCAACGCATTCATGCTGGTAAACAACAAAGGGTGCCCCCTCGAGAGCACCGGTGGCGCCGAGGCCGGTTCCAAACTGATACTATGCTGCACCTGGTAATCGGCAGCACGGGTATATACGCCCAGTTCATCCCAAAAATAGGGTAGCGCAAAATCATTCCATTTAAAAATGGTTAAACAAACAAGCGTTGCTATAAAAATAAAATGGTATAATTTGTTTTCCCTGCCGGTCATTTAGAAGCAGTTAAAAGACAGGAATTAAAATAATATCCATCAAAAAAAAGCAACACAAAATGAATCATTTTAAAAGGTATTTCTCTTGTAATCATCTTTGCGCTCTTTGCTTCTTGGCAGTTAAAAATTGTATTTAATTGTAATTTTTGGTGGTTCTTAAAAAGTCAATTAACATGTAATTCTGTTCTTGCAATATTAATTGGGCTAACAGGCGCACCTTATAACACCTGTGTGCCGCGCTGCAATCTAAAGTGTCTTGGCTTGCTTTGCTGCCTTTGCTTTCCGCGCTAAATAAAAAGTAAGGTTAACACCAATGCTGCTGGCTGTGGTAAGGCTTAAACCACGGTTAATATAAGGCGCGGTGCCCGCTGAACTAACATTGTTCGGGTTATTTTGGTTACCTGACCCAGAATTGGTAACCCGGTAAAAAGTTTGCACGTACCCATCCGTACTGCTATAAGCTACGCCCACGCTGGCCTGCACGCCCAGGGCCAGCCGTTTGTAAAAAAAGTATTGCCCCCCTATATTCCATCCGCCGCCAACCTGGTATCCTATCGGGTATTTGGTCTTCGAATAATTGTCGTAATAATAATTCGTAGCTTGTGTAGTATTATCGTTGCTGCTTAGCAGCGTATGCGAACCTGTACCAACAATAAGGCCCGGCCCCGTATAAATATCTAAATTGTTCTTTATCGAAAAATGATAAAACACAAAAGGGGTAAGGCTGGTATTAATAGTTGAACTATGGTTTTGATTTGTCGATGCGCCTAAAACTTCTATATAACTGCCATTCACAAATTCCTGCACTTCTGTGTTGTTAGTGCTGCTGGTCTGCGATTTTGAGTAAGCTATATTAATGCCGCAACCAACTTCAATATTAGCGGTAACCATACCACTTAACGTAAGGCCCTGGTAAGCGCTTCCGTTAAAAATTACGCCATATCTTATTCCAAAATCACCGGCTTCAAATTTATTAACCTGCGCCCAACATCCGGTTATTACAAGCAGCATTAAGCATGTCAAAAGGTTCTTCATAGCAGTCGGGTTTTCAGTATTTACAACAGCAAATATTGTCTTTTTTTGCCGAACCGTTTTTGGGGTGTTCCTTGCCCCAATGTCGTTAAGTTAAGGAATA
>PMXD01000124.1 GCA_003165895.1 Bacteroidota bacterium
CAATCATAAATCAGCAATCACAACTCACTCCGTAAACTTATATCCCACCCCTCTCACAGAATGAAAATGCCTGGGATTTGAGGGGTCCTTTTCAAAATATTTGCGGAAGGTTAAAATGAAATTATCAATGGTCCTGGTTGACGGGTAAATATCATAACCCCATACAAACTGTAAAATCTGGGTTCTTGAAACTACCGTATCTTTGCGGTCAATCAGCAGTTTAAGCAGGGATATTTCCTTTTTAGTGAGCGACACCTCGTTATTATTTACCCCTTTTGCTTTAAAGGTTAAAAAGTTAACCTCGTTATCTCCAAAATGATAATGCTTTAATTGCTCTGCTTCCGGTTTCCCCTTGTTACTATGCCTTATTAATACCTTAACGCGCAGTAATAACTCCTCCAGGTTAAATGGCTTGGTCAGATAGTCATCNNGGGTAGCATTACGTCCAATATAATCAGGTTAAACCTCTGTGCTTCTGTTTTCTTTAAGGCTTTCAGGCCAGTGTCGGCTTCTTCTACCTCATATCCCTCAATTTCAAGGTTCAGCTTAATAGCTTCGCGCAGGTTCTCTTCGTCTTCAACAAGTAATATCCTTGAGCTCATACAGGCAGTTTAATTTCAATATCCTTCTTAAACATAATTTTACAAATAAATATTAAAGTTACCGTCACAGAAATGTAAAAATCACTCCGAAGCTGTTTAAAATTGAAGAAANNTGCATTTGGATTTAATTTTAAACGGCTATTTTGCCAATATCCTGGGAAATGATAATTTAAACACACTTCCGGCAGGTTTATTGTCTGTAATGCTTATTTCACCCTTATAAATTTCAACAAATCTTTTCACTATATACAATCCCAGGCCTGTTCCTTTGGTTTTGCGGGTATTCTCGTTCCCAACCCGGTAGAACTTGCCAAACACCCGCTCTTTTTCGGCATCAGCTATGCCAATGCCATTATCTGCCACAATAAGATACACACGGCTGTTATCGTCAGCCAGTGACACTGAAATGGTAGTTGAAGCCTCGGAATATTTGATTGCGTTTTCAACCAGGTTAATCACCACCGAGCTAAAACCAATGGGGTCGACATTGAGATACAAATCCGGCTTTACCTTATCAATTACTTGTATGGCCTTTTTATTGCGGGCAAACCTTTCAACTATCAACTGCGTAATTTCAGAAACATTTATTTCCTCATTGGAGAAGCCCGGCTCATCATGCTCAATTTTTGCTGCAAACAATATATTATTAACCAGCGATTCAAGCCGGTCAATATCTATCAGCGAATTGCTTATCAGCCTTTCTGATTTTTCAGCATCCAGTTTGCGCAAAGACAGTGTTTGCAAAGAGAGCTTAACCGAAGCCAAGGGCGACCGGAGTTCATGTGTTATTGAAAGAAGGAAGTTGTGCTGCTGCCTGGCAAGCTGCATTTCTTTAGAAAACACCCTGCGTACGGCCAGAAGGCCCAAAAGAAGCAGAAAAATAAAGACGCCGCCTTCGCCTAGTATCATAAACCTTTGGCGGCTGTATTTAGCACTTACGGTTATAAAATCAGTGCTTGCATCATAATCTGTTGCGGGATGCAACTGATGATATGCTATGCGGTTTAGTTCTATCTTCTCCTTATACGCTGTTTCGTTTTTAGCATATAATAAATAGGCCCACCAGAGGGAAAAGGCCAGAATATATGTAAAAACGAGATAGAAGACTTTAAACGGATCGGGCGAAAATATTTTCCTCAGCATAATATAAAGATACAAGGTACAGAGAATTGAGAGACCAAAATGATTAGACCTCTTTCATAATTCAACATTTCCCTCTCCTTCGGAGAGTACCGCTCTGGGGTGAGGATTCAAAAAAAGCGAATTGTGAAAGAGGTCTATTACAATAATTCGCGAAATTATTATCTTCAAACTATGGCAAAGAGAAAAAGAAGGAAAAAAAGTGATCAGGAACTAGGCACTGAAAATGAACTAATGAAGCTGAAAATGATGGCTGAGTTTGGCGGCGACTTTGTGGGCAGCGATGACATACCGCCCGATGTTGAAAACCAGTTTTTAAAGCAAATTATCAGCTTTCACAAGCAACATGAAAGTTCGGGACTTACCACAGTATATCAATTTATTGGCGAACCTGAATACAACCACGTAAACGACATGAGTGACAAAGAGGTGGCTAAAGAGTTAAAACGGCTAACCAACCTGATGGACAAAAGCGGAGTATCGCTGAGCGTATTGGCTGATACGCCCAAAAGAGAAATTTATCGCTTTATTACCGAGGAGCTTTTTAAGCATGAAATTGAAAATGTAAAAGTAAAAGGCTGGGTTAACCAGTTTATATACGAAGAGTTTCATCCTAATCCGGAATATGATGTAAGGAACGCAGTTTTCTATTGTCTGCAATCTATTTTCAATAAAGGTACGGCCTTATACGACGACCATTACAGCGAGGAGATGAAAGATGCCATAGGGCTTTCGATGGATATTGAAGACTTTAAAGAAAAGATTGAAACTTTTTGGTCGGGCTTTCAGCAGGTAAAACTTGCTCAATACGACTTTACCAAAGTAGAGATTGATCATGAAAATGGTTTGGCCCAGGCCATGTGTAATGTTACTTATAAAACCCAGGCGGCCAAAGGTAAAAGGTTTAAAACCGAAGAAGTGACCGCTGAATTCTACCTTGTGAGGAGCAAGTTTATGGATAGCTGGTGGGAAATAAGCAGGGTAGTTTGCGAGGTGTTGCAATAACTCTTTTACAGAAACACAGAAAGGCATTAGACTTCTTCGATAGTTCAACATTTCCTCTCCGGAACTTGTCTATGCATACATCTTTTGGGAAACAAATATGCCCCTGATTCAGTAGCGTTGTATATTTTGCAAGATGCTCAACCCCTTCCGTCCCCGAA
>PMXD01000305.1 GCA_003165895.1 Bacteroidota bacterium
GGTGTACGACAAATTTCCCTTTTAGCTTGGGAAGCGGTTCTCCCGCCCCGGGAGTTAGAGGGTAAGCGAGGCAGCAAAAGGGAAATTTGTTGTATACCCGTTAAATTGACAATAATACTATGAATATAATGAGCATACATTTCATCGCCGCATTTTCTCTCTGTTTTTTCAACAGACCTCTTCGGAAAATCGTTAAAAGGAATATTCATTCTGTCTTACTCGGCTGCTTACTCTGTATTTTTCTCCGTGCGATAAATGTATTTTGGCATTATGCGAAGAACCCTAATCAAAAGGGGATGTCCGACAGAACCGGATGAGTTGGCTGCTCCCTCACCAATAAGGTGCCATAAAAGCCAACTCATCAAATTTCCACTAAATGCAACCACATTTCCGGATTATACTATCTTTAAAAATTGAAACCACCCCAGTAATGAAACCTCGTTATTACTTGCTGCTCTTACTATTGTTTGCCGCAACCAAATCCTCGGGGCAATGTTTTACCTATACAGTCGACGCTTGTATTGATTATGATGACTGGCTGCACATAAGCGGCGACTCACTGTGGTGGGAGAATTTCGGTGGCTCTCCACCCAACACCCACAGTGGTTGTAGCGCGGCCGCTACAGTAAACGGCGTTGCCTGGACTCCATGGAATTCCGTTTACATCCTGCCCAATTCAACCCAAAACTGTACTATGGTGGCAACGGTGCTGGGGTGCTCAAATATCTGCAATGTAGTTCAGGAACCAACCGCAGCCAACGGCTGGCAGGGCATCTACGATTTTAACGATGAAGGCCCCTCCGGTGCGCATCCCTATAGTATTCAGTTTGCATTCTACTGTCCCGTAGTAACCACCAGTCCCGATACAACAGTTTGCGCGGGCACTAACGCCTCGTTACGCGCCACTGGTGGCGTTACTTACAGTTGGGGCCCCACTGCCGGCCTTAGCTGCAGCACTTGTGCAAATACTACCGCTACACCCACCGTAACTACAGTTTACACGGTAACCGCCACCGATGCTTATAACTGCTCCGGCACCGCCAGCATTACCGTTACAGTGCCAACTGCCATCAGCATTACACCCACTACCGTGCCTGATAATTGCTTCGGCCTGAGTGATGGCTCCGCTACCGCAGCATATACCGGTGGCTCTGGTGCCGTTACCTATGCATGGAACAATGCCATAACCACCGCTACCGACCCCAACCTGGCCTCAGGCAATTATAGCGTAACCCTTACCGATGCCATGGGCTGCACAGCCTCGGCCACGGCTACTGTTACCCAGCCCAACCTGCTAACCGCATCAGCCACCGGTACCGATGTAACCTGCAATGCAGGAAGTGACGGAACAATAACCTTAACCGTAAACGGCGGCACCACGCCTTATACCTTTGCCTGGAACGATGGTAACACCAACCAAAACCGCACCGGTATCGCCGCTGGCAATTATTCTGTAACAGTTACCGACCATAATTTATGCAGCGCAACAGCTACCTATACAGTTAACCAACCTACAGCGCTTTATATCAGTCAATCTGATACAGAAGTGTCCTGCAATGGCCAAAGCACCGGTGCCATTGCTATTACTGATTCCGGTGGAAGCCCGCCTTATACTTATTTATGGAGCGATGCCGCTACCACGCAAAGCCGCAGCGGCCTGGCAGCAGGCAATTACTCTATAACGCTAACCGATAGCCATAGCTGTACCATTTCGGCATCAGCAACTATAACCCAACCACCGTTGCTTACCGTAAGTGCAACCACAGTAAGCGAATTCTGCTTCGGCCAAAGCATAGGCTCCATTCAATTACAACCGGGCGGCGGAACTACACCCTACGCGTTTCTGTGGAGCGATGCAAACACCAGCCAAAACCGCTCAGCCCTCAGCGCCGGTATTTACGATGTTACTGTTACCGATGCCCTCAGTTGCACGGTTTCTATTAACGACACCATCACCCAACCCGATTCCATCAACCTTAGCGCAACCCAGATAAACGACTCGTGCCATGCCGGCGCCAATGGCTCAATCAACCTTACCATGAGTGGTGGTTCAACGCCTTACAGCTTTTTATGGAGCGATGGCAACACCAACCAAAACCGCACCGGTTTACCTGCAGCTGATTATATCGTTACAGTTACCGATGCCAATACATGCTCTGTCGATAAAAGTATTGTTATCAGCCAGCCCTCCGCGCTCTGGGCGGCCACCTCACATACCGATATATTGTGCTGGGGCGGGCACGATGGTACCATAACCCTCAGCGATTCAGGCGGAACCCCTCCCTATACATGGCTCTGGGCCGATGGGCCATCTTCGCAAAACCGCAACGCTCTTGCTACAGGTACCTACACGGTTACTGTTACAGACAAACTGCTTTGCACTGCAACATCAACCGCAACCATCATCCAACCCGATAGTATCGCTATAACCGCAGTTGTTGTAGAACCCCTTTGTCCATCTGTAGATTTCAGCGGCTGGATTGCGATAACCGTAACCGGTGGAACCTTCCCTTATCAATATCAATGGTCAACCGGTGCAAATTCCCCAACCGTCACCGGCCTCACCATAGGTAATTTTTCAGTGCTGGTAACAGATACACATGCATGTACCGATAATGCCGCTTACACCCTGGCTTATTTGTACGATTATACCATTCAGGCTAATCCTTCCGTCACTATTAACTTAGGAGGCAGCGCGGTATTGGGTTATACCCTAACCGGTAACGCCGGTAATTATGTAAATATCTGGTCACCATCTGTTGGCCTCAGCTGTGTCGATTGCCCCGGCCCGATAGCCGTACCGGTTCGCACCACGCTATATAATATCACCGTTCAGAACGATTCAGGCTGCTCAGTTTCCGATACCATGACCGTTTATGTAATCCCCGATTACAACATTTTTATACCCAATGCTTTTACGCCCAACAACTCCGGCAACAACGATGTATTCCGCATTTTCGGTAACACCCAATCACTCACTTACCTGGCTGTTTCAATTTACGACCGCATTGGCGAACGCGTTTTTCAAAGCAACGACATTAACTTTCAGTGGGATGGAACCTTCAAAGGCGCCAAAGCCCCCGAAGGTGTTTACGTATACGAAATGAAGCTTGTATTCATAGACGACCACTCCGAAAAACTGCGCAAAGGCACCATCACACTTTTGCGGTAAAACGCTCTTTGAAGATTCCGGTATTTTTTATTTTGAAACGATTCAGAAGGCTTATACCCCAGCCATAACGGGTTATCAGGAATAAAAACCGTGTTCTTGCCATCATGCACTTTAGGATAACCATACAAGGTAATCTGCTGCGCAGTCATAATCGTTTCCGACTCATCACTGCACAACAAAGGGTACGAAATATTCTTACATGCCATCACCGCCAGTAAAATCATCAATCCAAAAGCCAGTGCCAACGAAAAAATTCCTTTCATCTCAATATCAGTATTATGAATTAACAGGATTCATGCCCATGCCAAATTAATGATTTTCCCTGCTATGTGACCCTCCCTCATGTATAAGAGTGCTTTGGGCATGCAATGTAATGGTGAGTAGCTCAATCAGGAGCGGCCCCTGAAACTTTTTGCAGATGACTTGTGGAAACGTGGTATTGGCTGTTTTCCTACGGCCTCGCAGAAATTTCCGTTAAGAAAAGCGTTCATGCATAGCCAAAAGAAAGAAACGCTGTATGAGACCAACGCACAGTAAACTATAAGGGCCGATGGCCTCACAGTAAGCTACAACAACTGCCGGTGCGTCGAGTTCGTTTATTTCCTGCGTGGAGAATGCTTTTTAGGAAATTTCTGCGCAGCCTTGACCTTTTTTGTTACTTTTTTGGGTCAAGCCAAAAAAGTAAAAGCTTGATAAATCGACTAAAAGCCAATTTTAAGGAGCATTGATTATCAGGTTAATACCATCCTTATCATTGGCAGCGATGTCGAACCCCAGCTTTCTGACGGAGAGGCAAACGGCTTGGTCAATAAGCTACACGCCAGGCACTTCGCACAGCAAATAAAACTAAAAACGCCACCCAAACAGAGTGGCGTTTTTCTAAAACCCGGGTTCAATTATTTGTTCGACCCCGCTTTCAATCCCGGATGCGGCGCCGGTGGATTACTATCCCCGTTCTCCCCTTCATTCGAATAGCGGAACTCAACTTTGTTCTTTATCTTCTTCTCAAACGGTGTGCCTTCAGCAGCCTTCTTACCTCCCTGGAATTTGATGATAAACCTATCACGCGAAATACCGTATTTCTCAACCAGGTAATCTACCGCAGCATTAGCGCGGTTCCAGCCCAACTGCTCGTTGTATTTCTGGTCATTCCTCGACTCATCGTAACCGGTTACAACCAGCTTCATGTCAGGGCACATCTGCATCCTTTCAGCCACCTGGTGTATGTTGCCATAATACTGAGGGTCCAGGTAATATTTATCCTGGTCAAACATTACAGCAGGCAATTCAATCTTCGAACAATCATAACCCGAATTGCCTTTTCTCTTACCGGCCCCACCTAATCCTCCGTTCTCCAAATTCTCTCCGTTCTGTCCGTTAGCACCATTTTGCCCATTAATACCATTACCATTAGCTCCTGCTCCATTGGCTCCTCCGTTTGCATTTGCAAAGGCCCGGCCTGTTGTATCGCAGCAGGGGTTAGGTGGTATAATAGCCACACCATTGGAGTCAACAGGATATCCCGGTGGCGAAAATGGTTCTTTATCCAAACAATCAATAATACCGTCATGGTCACTGTCAAGGGCAACGCCGTGGGCATCAACCGGGCAACCTTTCGGGGTATTCGGCTCCCTGTCAAGATAGTTAGGCACGCCATCATCGTCATCGTCTTTAAACATTTGTTCCATCAGCGACTGAGGGTCCACCTCGCCAAGTTTCCTGTAAGTGTGGTAAACAGGGTTTAACCAGTACATAGGCTCCGTCCGGTTTTTTCCGCCAAGATGTATATTTATGTTGATTGAGGTATACGAAATATTATCATAATGGCTAACCAGCGCCGGGTGCTCATCCTGCTGCCAGAAATACCCGTCAATATGGGCCTGGGTAAATATCACCCGCTCTTCAATCCCCAGCGTAACCCATTTTGAAATGTGAAATTGAACGCCAATACCTGCGGTTGCCGATGGGTCAAACTCCCAGTTCTTAATACCGGGCTTATCGTTATCATGCTCCGCCGGAACGGTATAGCCATTATCATAAATTGAATTAAGCAGTTTTAGTGCCTCTTTTCGTTGATTTTGCTCCCGGCTGTTTACGTTATTACTATTATTGGTTTGATACAACGCTTCAACCTGCGAAAAATCATATACCGCACCGTTCTTATTCAAGGCATCCATATAGGTGGTAAAGAAAAATCCACTTACGCCACCCAGCATGTAAAAGTTTACGTAGTTTCTTTCCCGGTGAAAATTGATATTGCCCAGGTTAAAAATTCCCTCCAGATGTCCTTCATGTACCCAGGCCCTGTAATTGTAAAAAAACAGGGTATTCATATCCAGGTGGTCAACTGTTTTTGAAGCCAGCAGGTTAGGATTGCTGTAATAATTAACCGCTGGGTTATAAGCTCCGTTCAATGCCTGGTTAAACTCAAGGTTCTCATTGGGCTGATAATCCCTGCCGGTCATCATCATAAAATTATACCCGGCACGCAACGAAAAAAAGTAGCCAAGGGCTTTTCTGATAGTAAAACCCGCGCCCACATTTTCAAATATACCCGGCCCGGTTATATACGGCTTTACGTTGCCGCTTAAAAGCGCCGTTCCAATGTTAAGCCCTAACTCCCACTGGTCTTTCGGCCGGGCAGGAAAAGCGTACTGCCTTGCCAGGTATTTTTGTTGTTGTTTCTCTCTCTTCTTGCCCTTTTGATAAACTGCCGAATCAAGGTCATACCTCGGCATCAAAGGCTGGGAAATTTCTTTTCTCTGATAGAAATTATAATTTTTTGATTCCATATCCGGTGCAAAGAATTGCACCTGGTTTTGGATATCCTTTTTCCGCGCTGCTTTTGATGTATCGCTTGCGATGGATGCAGAATCTGTTGGATGTGCCGCTATGAAACTATCTGCCGGAGTGACTGTGGCCGACACAGCCAAAGGTACCGTATCAACAGGTGCGCTTGCAGCAGGGGTAGTAGTAACTGGTTCAGTTTTAGGCGCAGCCTGGGTAGTATCCGCCGGTGGGGGAGTGGTAACTGAAGGTGCGGTAGCAGGGGTATCAACAGTCGCACTTGCAGCCGGGGTAGCGGGCGTACTGGTAGCTGGTTCAGAAGATGTTGGCGTAGATAATGCAGGTTCGGCTTTAGGTGTGGACTGGGTGGTATCAGCCGACTGCGCATGTACAGCAATCATCGTCCACATAAAAACAAAAACCAATAGCAGCTTGGTAAAATTTCTCATAATCCAAATTTATATTAATACATATCCAACCCGCAAATGATGCCGCATGTTACAAAACGGTAACAAGGGTACACACCTGAATGTAAGCAAATTAAACAAAAAAAAGTGACGCAGGGAAACTGGCTGGCTCTATTTTTGATAAAAACCGTTTTATGACCTTTATAATAGGCATTCCCATCCGGTAAAAACTGTGTGTATAAACAGGGCCTGTCCGAAAAAAATTCGTCAATAAAAAATATTTAATGAGTAGCTTACACAATAAAGTGCCCGTTTTTTTCGTTGAAATTTATAATCCTTAAATTGAACGTATGATAAAAACATTACCCTTTGTTGCGGCAATTTTGTTTTTTACCTCCTGCAATCATACGTCCGCACCTAAGCCCGATGCTGACCGGGTTATCAAAGATACCCTGGCCCAAATCATTTTACAGCCCTTCAACCAAAGCCCGCAGGCTCAGAATATATATGTGCATATAGAGGCGGAACAGCAAAAAGTGCCTTGTCCGCGCAGCACCGCTATTAAGAAGTTAATGGAAGTCCTGAAAACCGAAACTCAAAGGTTTGTAATTAACAACAACCAGCCTCCCGAAATTACCGGTCTTGAAGGTACCAGGCTGGCATTTGCAGCAAATTGCTTTATAAATACGCAGGGCAATTCAATTTCAACCCCCGTTAATGTTGAGCTGAAAGAATGCTATAATCTGGAGGCCATGTTAAACGAAAATCTATTAGACCTCTTTCATAATTCAACATTTCCCTCTCCTTCGGAGAGGGCCGCTCTGGGGTGAGGATTCAAAAAAAGCGAATTGTGAAAGAGGTCTAATATTGTCTGGTATTTTGTAAAAAGGAACTTACGTCGCTCACCCATAAATCATGGTATTGGGGTATGTAATCTTCATGTCCGCAAAGAGGGAAAGTCTTCAAAGTCTTTGGGCCTTGGAGGTTAGCGTAAATCGCATCTGTTTCAGCGTGGCTTACCCTTTTATCCTGTTCGCCCCACATTAACAGGGTTGGCAATTTTATGCTTCGGGCATATTCCTCCGGATTGTGATTAAACGGCCAGAAACCATTCTCAACGCCACCCCAAAACATCAGCATACCGGCAATAGGAAAAGGATTAACACCCATGGCACTAACCCGCACTGAAACCGTTTTATACATGGTACCAAAAGGGCATTCAAGAATTAAACCTTTAGCAGATAACTGATAATCGTTTTCTGCCTTCATGATGGCCGCAGCACCCATAGAGGTGCCGAGTAAATAAATATTCTTCTCTCCTTTCGATGCTACATAATCATAGCAGGTTTTCACTTCTTCCGCTTCTTTATACCCAATTGTAGTACTACTACCCTCCGATCCGCCTGAGCCCATAAAATCAACCAGTAAGGTGTTATAACCCAGTTTTAAGAACTCATCAGACCGGTCTATCATTTCAGACTTAGAAGCACGATAACCGTGAAAAATTATCACTGTCCCTTTGGCACTGTCGGCCTTTAAACTCCAGCACTCCAGCTTTACGTTGCTTTGCAAATAAACCGTCTCATACTTCTGCGAGGGTTTTATCGGGTCTCCTGGCCTTGTGCTTTCTACCCCGAAAAAAATCGTCTTTATCTTATCAGATGTGGTAAGCAGTTTTGGCTTGCCAATCTTCTTCATTTCTCCGCCAAAGTGGGTAAACTTATAACCGTGAAATATCATGATTACATTCAGCACTACAAAAATGATAACAGTGGTCCGGATAATTACCCTGATAGTTTTCTTCATGCGCTGTTATTTGGCAATTAACCTTCTGTGATAATTAATCTGCCCCAGGTGATAAGATAAGTGAACTGCTAAATGAGTAAGCATAAAGCGGGTTGAATTATCATCCTTCAGGACGGGCAACTGTTCGGGAAAGGGTTTATCCATATCGGCTTCCGTCATTTTACTTAATGTAAACTGAATAATTGCAATGGTTGTATCAATTGAAAGAATAAGCTGATGGCGGGGAATATTTTTCAAACTAAATTCTTTATCACGCTCGCGCACATAACCGGTGCCGCCCAAAACGGCCCCTATAAAATGGTTGAGGTTGCCTGCCAGGTGCAAGGTTAAATTACCGGCTGAGTTGCTTATACCTTCCTGTACCTCCCATATTTTTGCCTCATGCTGATAGGCGTTAAGTTCATCTTTCAACTTATTAAGGTTGCGCTGATAAAGTGTAATTAGTACCTGGTTAAACATAGCGGGGGTTTTGGTTGATTAAGCAAATTGATTTCGTAAAAGTATAAATTCAATGTAGAACAACTCAAAGCGAACAAAACATTAACTTAAAAAATTGGTAACTACTCAGGCGCCAAA
>PMXD01000143.1 GCA_003165895.1 Bacteroidota bacterium
CGGGATCGCAATGACAGCCACTCTATCTAATTGTAAAAAAGAAAAACCCTTGCCTACGAGACAAGGGTTTAATCCTAATATAAATCTAAGGTTTTGGGTTATGCTTCTTCAGTAGCTTCTACTTCTTCAACGGGTGCAGCATTAACTGCAGGTGCGCCTTTGGTGTTAACTTTAATAGTTACGTGGTTGCTTCTTTTGCGTAAGCGGTATGCACGGCCTTGAGGTGCTGGCAAAAAACGCTTTAGCATAGTGCCTGCGTTAACCTGGATTTCAGAAACAATAAGGTCGTTATCTTCCGGTTTCAGGTTGTTTTTTTGCTCCCAGTTATTGATGGCGCTCTTCAACAGTTTCTCTAACTTCTGAGAAGCTTCCTGTTTGCTGAATTTCAGGATAGTTAAAGCGTCGAACACCTTTTTGCCACGGATAAGGTCGGCAATAAGACGCATTTTGCGTGTAGAGGTGGGATTGTTTTTTAAATGTGCTACTGCTTCCANNAGACGCAAAATCTTGCGTCTCTACGATTTATTTAACCTTTTTCGATGAATGGCCTTTGAAGATACGGGTTGGTGAAAACTCGCCCAGCTTGTGGCCTACCATGTTTTCAGTTACATACACCGGTATAAATTTGTTACCGTTATGCACTGCAAAAGTATGGCCTACCATTTCAGGAACTACCACCGAAGCACGGCTCCAGGTTTTAACAACCGTTTTCTTTCCGCCATCATTCAGCTTGCTTACTTTTTTAGCCAGTTTGAATTGAACGTAAGGGCCTTTTTTTATTGAACGTGCCATCTGCTTATATTAATTTTTGAATTTTAAATTTAGTTTTTATCTACTATTTACTCCTCTTTGAAACAATAAACTGAGAAGTAGTCTTTTTAGGCGAACGGGTTTTGTATCCCTTAGCCTTCATGCCTTTGCGGCTACGTGGGTGTCCGCCAGATGCGCGGCCTTCACCACCACCCATTGGGTGATCGACAGGGTTCATGGCAACAGCCCTTGTACGTGGACGACGGCCCAACCAGCGTTTACGGCCTGCTTTACCTAAGCTTTGCAGGTTATGGTCGCCGTTAGATACAGTGCCAATAGTAGCTACACACTCCAGTAATATTTTTCTTGTTTCGCCTGAAGGCAGTTTGATGATGGCATATCTGTCTTCGCGTGCAAGTAACTGGGCAGATGTTCCTGCACTACGTACAATGCTACCGCCTTTGCCAGGGTGTAATTCGATGTTGTGGATGATTGCACCCAGTGGAATTTCAGCTAATGAAAGTGTATTGCCTAATTCAGGTGGAACACCTTTGCCGGCAATAACTGTAGCACCAACTTTAATACCTGCAGGGGCCAGGATATATCTCTTTTCGCCGTCAGGATAGTGAACCAGGGCGATGAATGATGTACGGATAGGATCGTATTCAACTGTAGCAACTTTACCGGGAACGTTTGCTTTGTCTCTTTTCCAGTCAATAATACGGTAACGTTGCTTGTGCCCACCACCTACATAACGCATGGTCATAGCGCCGGCGCTGTTACGGCCACCGCTTGATTTGTGAGGAGCCATCAGGCTTTTCTCAGGTTTGTTGGTTGTAATTTCGTCGAACGTGAGGAGTTCTGTGAACCTCATGCTCGGGGTGTAAGGCCTGTACTTCTTAATGCCCATTGTATTCTTTTTTTAATCCCCTTTGTCTTATCAGTGGTCGGATATCCACTTTAGTTAAAGAATATTTTTGTTGTGTTCATGTGTTTAAGTGTTCATGTCCGCATGTTGAATTTCAACTTTAACACCTTAACACTTGCGCACCTGCGCACGTTTTTTATACTGATCCGTAAAAATCAATTACTTCACCTTTCTTCAGGGTAACATGCGCCTTTTTGTAAGGTGACTTAATACCTGTAGCAACACCACGTTTGGTTTGGCGGCTCTTCTTCTTTCCAACAGTTACCTGGGTGTTTACGCCTTCAACCTGAACGTTGTAAGCAGCTTCAATAGCTTTCTTAATTTCAAGTTTGTTAGCATCACGGGCTACTTTAAAAGCATACTTACCCAGCTTTTCGCTGCTCTTAGTTGACTTTTCAGTAACAATCGGTTTTATTAATACATTAGTTGCCATGGCGATTTCCTCCTCAGTAATTAGTTGTTCGAATAATTAGATTCTATAGATTTAACTGCAGCTTCGCTTAATACAAGCTTTTTGCAATTCATAATATCGTAAATGTTAAGGCTGCTTACTTCAGTAACTGACACGGTAGCCAGGTTACGTGCTGAAAGCAAAGTATTTTTCTCAGCACCTGACAATACNNCACCACGCTTTTTGTGTTGGCAATGTTCAGTCCTTTTAAGAAGGCTGCAAAATCTTTGGTTTTAGGCGCTGCAATGTTGAAGTCTTCAACGATGATAAGGTTACCATCTTTTGCTTTATAAGTAAGTGCGCTTTTTTTAGCGATGTCTTTTACTTTTTTGTTCACCTTAATATCATAAGAGTGAGGGATAGGACCGAAAGCACGGCCACCACCTTTTACCAACGGCGATTTCATAGAACCTCTGCGGGCGCCACCAGTTCCCTTTTGGCGGAATGCTTTTTTGGTAGTACGGGCAACTTCCCATTTTTGCTTTGACTTGTGTGTACCCTGGCGCTGAGCAGCTAAATAAGACTTTACAGTTAAATACACTGCATGGTCGTTAGGCTCAATGCCAAAAATATCATCAGACAGGTCAATCTCCCTGCCGGTTTCTGCGCCGCTTTTGCTTAAAACTTTTACCTTCATAATTCAAATATTTATTCGGGATATTACACCTTCCCCAAAAAGGGAACGCAAAAATAGACTTTATCAACAGAGTTGCAAATATTTCCTGTAAAAAAATACGCTTATAAGCCCTATATAGATGAAAAAACCTAAAAATTACGCTCAACAATTGATTACCAAGAAGAAAAAGATATACCCGGTAAACGAAGAGTTGCGAAAATACCTGGCCGAAAACCGGCGGGAAATAAGATTACCAGTCAGTTACGCAGATCTGAGGCATTTTAACGGAAGTGTGGCTGTAAGGGACAAAAAGGGGAAGGATACCCTTTGGGAGGCTGCGCTATATGCACAAAATGATGTATCCCATATTCACGATGGCCTTAAACAGATATATTCCATTTTAAAAACGGGGGGTGATTCATCGGTGCATACCCATTTATCGGTTGAGCGGATTGATTACTGCACTTTTGGCAACTCCAACCCTTTTCGGATTAAAATAGTTAATGACTTTAACGACAACTATGACTATTTCTACATTAAGCAGGCAGATGCCTCGCGAATTTACGGATTGGAACTGGAACACATTCTTTCGCCAACCCGTATGCACTATTTTGTGCATGAAAGCACCCTGGTAGAGGAACACATAGCCGGTATACCCGGCGACCAGTTTATACACTCCTACCTTAAAAACCCCGAGTTTAATAAGGTAAGAATAGCCAAAGAGTTTGTAAAGTTTAACGAGCGCTGTTTTGTGCGGTTGCTGGGCGATATGCGGAGTTACAATTACGTATTTGACATAACACCTGATTTTGAGGAGGTGCAGTTTAGGATAAGGCCGATAGACTTTGACCAGCAAAGTTACGAGGGCCGCAAAAATCTTTACTTACCTCAGTTTTTTAAAGAAAATGCCGATTTGGTTCAATTGACCCTGGAACTGCTGACCCCTGAAACCATCCGCCAATACCAAAAAGAGGAAAGGACCCTGATTGCCCGAAGAAGCATTTCATCCAAACTAAGGCTAAGCCGGATAACAGATATTATGGAAGCGGACACCATAGCGCCAAAAGAGAAAGTGGCGCAGCTAGGCCAGGAATTGGCCACGCATTATAAAAACGGCTCATTTGGTAAATGCAGTAGCATGGGTGCCCTGGTAAAACATAGCTTAAAAATTCTGGCTGACGAATTTGCGTAACTATTAGCGGGTGATTGCGTTAAATACAACATGGCAATTGTATTGTTTTAAAAAACAAAAATAATTATAGCCATTTTGAATTAACTTTATTAAATTTGGTACAAGAAAGGTTATTTAGAGAAATTCCATACGTTTTACCTAAATACCTCCTTCAGCGGATAATTACATCGCTTTAGGTTTCCCGATAGTATTTATTTGAAAGCCCTGGTTAACTATTTTCTGAAACATTAAGAATCTTATGCCCCCACTTTACAAGCAAAAATCACGGAAATCATCAGAGCCACTCACACAGTGTAAAGATTGCGGCTCGGATAATACCAAGCGGGTGCACCGGACTTTTTTTGAGAAGTTTCTAAGCGGCCTAACCGCAGGCAAATATGCTTACCAGAAATTTTACTGCAAGGCTTGTAAGACGGCTACCTATAAAAGTATCAGTGAGGCTGAGAAGGGGAAGTATGTTTTGATTAATGAGGGGGAGGGTTAGGGGCGTTGGAGGTATTTTTCTTTTATCTTGCTTCTAAAAAAATACGGGGTTCTTTAGCCCTTTGTTTAATTACTTTAATAACCTTAGGTTCTCATCCTTCCACTTTTCCGTAATCTTCACAAACTCATTATAAGGAATCATTTTTCCCTTTTCGGCCTTTTTAACCTGGGCTATCATTTCAGCTTCGGTGAGTGAATTGGGTTTCAGCGCTTTCTTAATTTTGGATATGTGTGGCATGGTGGTGCTTTTTAAGTTCGAGTTAATCTGCGACACCTGTGGAAGAATGAAGGTACTACCTGAACTTAAAGTTTACAATCACCAAAACGGAACCTACAATGGCTAAAAACTGAATGATGCCTACCGTATAAATTGAACGCATAATATCTACTTTGTCGTCCTTGGTAAGAAAGACAGATTCTTTGTCCTTAAATTTAGCATCTGCTATCATCTTATTGATGGAAAACAAATTTTGCAATAGCAATGAAGGAGGCTAACTGGCCAATCCAAAAAAGAAACATTTTCATTGTAAGCCGAGATTCTGATTCTGCTATTTTGGTTTCAAGTTTAGCTATATCTTCTTTTGAAGCAAAAATCATTTGGGCATCCGCCTTTGTAAGCAATTTATCTTTATCCCGTTCAAGTATAAACTCCGATTTCTTTTCTTCCAGGCGTTTGTCAACTTTCATTTCTACATACTCCACCAAAGCCTTGGCTTTGTCCTTGCCCAATTGCTGCGAAAGAATTTCAAATAATTCTATTTCCGAAATCACCATATTCTTTATTTCTTACCAAATATAAGGCTATCTGTTGTAAACTAAAAACCTGTCTACACAAAGACATCTTCGTATAATGAAAAAGGCCCGGAATAACCCGGGCCTCTTTTCACTTTCCTTTATCAGGATTTGAAGTTGCCTTCAAACTACCCTTCAATAATTACGTATCCACCTATTGCACCCGGAACTGCTCCTTTAATAAGCAAAATGTTTTCCTCAGCCAGCACCTTTACAACTTTTAGGTTTAATACTTCTATAATTTCTCCTCCGGTCCTTCCGGCCATTCTTAATCCTTTGAATACGTGAGATGGATCAGATGATGCACCCAATGAACCAGGAGCACGGGACCTATCGTGTTGACCGTGGGTCCCCATTCCTACCCCGCTGAATCCATGGCGCTTTACAACACCCTGAAATCCTTTTCCTTTTGATACACCTTTGATGTTAATCAAATCGCCGTCTTCGAAATTGGTTACAGTAACTGCTTCACCCACCGCTTTTCCGAAATCGTAATCGCGGAATTCGTGCAGTTTTCTTTTAGGCGTAGTGCCGGCTTTTTTAAAGTGGCCTTTCATTGCCTTAGTGGTAGACTTTTCTCTTTTTTCGTCGAAAGCCAACTGAGTTGCCTTATAGCCATCAACCTCCTGGGTTTTTAGCTGGGTAACAATACAAGGGCCGGCTTCGATAACCGTTACAGGGGTGTGTTTGCCATTGTCAAATACGCTGGTCATACCTGCTTTTTTTCCAATAATTCCTTTCATTCTATTTGGTTTTAGAGGATGATGCCGTTACGGGGCACCATCATAAATGATTAAATACTTTTATTTTTAGTATCAAGTAGTGAGTATTAAGTATTTAGATAACAGCCGCAGCCGGTTTTGTCTTTGTCTAAATACTTTATACCAAATACTGCAATACTATACCTATGCCTTTATCTCAACCTCAACACCACTTGGTAATTCAAGTTTCATCAGGGCATCAATTGTTTTTGATGTAGATGAATAGATGTCGAGCAATCTTTTGTAAGTGCAAAGCTGGAACTGTTCTTTTGAGTTCGCATTTACGTGCGGGCTGCGAAGAACGGTAAACACCTTTTTATGAGTTGGAAGAGGCACTGGCCCACTAACAATAGCGCCTGTGTTTTTCACTGTCTTTACTATCTTCTCAGCACTCTTGTCAACAAGATTGTGATCGTAGCTTTTCAATTTGATTCTGATTCGTTGGCTCATAAAAAGAACGTTTTGGCCCCCTAACCCCCGAAAGGGGAATTAAATTCGTATTAGGGGTTAGTTATCAATTTTTGTTTTATAATTTAAAATCTTTCCATTTTCATTCCAAGCTTACCTGTTCCCCCTTTGGGGGTTAGGGGGCCTTACTCTCCTACTGCGCTTGTTCTTGCTTTGCCACTGTTCTTGGCTATTACCGCATTGGCAATACTTTCAGGTGCCGGTGCAAAGGTGAAGAATTCCATTACCGAAGTTGCCCTGCCTGATGTGATAGTACGTAACTGGGTAACATATCCGAACATTTCGCTCAAAGGCACTTTGGCTTTAACTACCTGTGCATTCATTTTGCCTTCCATGCCTTCCAGAATACCTCTTCTTCTGTTCAAGTCACCTACTACATCACCGGTGTTTTCTTCAGGGGTAATAACTTCAACTTTCATGATAGGCTCTAACAATACCGGTTTGCAAAGTTTTGCAGCGGTACGGAAAGCAAGCTTGGCACAAAGCTCGAACGATAATGCATCCGAATCCACATCATGGTACGAACCATCATATAAACGCACTTTCAGGCTGTCAACTTCGTAGCCTGCCAACACACCCGTTTTCATAGCTTCTTTAAAGCCTTTTTCAACAGATGGAACAAACTCGCGTGGAATTGAACCTCCGAAAATATCATTTACGAATTGCAGACCAACCTGGCCTTCATCGGCCGGGCCAATTTCAATTTTAATATCGGCAAACTTACCACGACCGCCCGATTGCTTTTTGTAAAGCTCACGGTGTTCAATCGTTTTAGTCAATCTTTCTTTATAGTTAACCTGAGGCGCACCCTGGTTACATTCAACTTTAAACTCGCGGCGAAGACGGTCAACCAGGATTTCAAGGTGCAATTCACCCATACCTGCAATGATAGTCTGGCCGGTTTGCTCATCATAAGATACTTTGAACGTTGGATCCTCTTCAGCCAATTTACCAAGAGACATACCCAGCTTATCCAAATCTTTCTGTGCCTTAGGCTCAATAGCCAATGATATAACCGGCTCAGGAAATTTCATACTTTCCAATACCACAGGGTAGTTTTCGGCACACAGTGTATCACCGGTACGGATATCTTTAAAACCTACGGCTGCAGCAATGTCTCCAGCTTCAACTGAAGNNACCACCTTCTGTGCTATAACCGCTTTACGAACGGCAGCACGAATCTCATCAGGTGTAATGGAATTAGGGTCAGCAAAGAATTTCTCCATCAATGTATCATCAAACTCAGCAACCTGCTCAAGCATTTTCTCGCGGTATTCTTTCGCTTCTTCAACTAACTCGGCAGGGGTTTCAATAACGTTATAAGTCATCCCCTTGTCATCTTCATTCCAAACTAT
>PMXD01000133.1 GCA_003165895.1 Bacteroidota bacterium
CCGCTTAATTTGTCGTACACCCCGGACAATGTTAAGTTAAATCATTTAATGAAAATTCTTTGTTTTCGGGGTTACATGTATTTAATGCAGCAGTCAGCGTTTCTTTAGTTATTCTTTTCTTAAAGAACTTTTTTCTTGTGCCGTCAGTAATATCATATATATTCCAATGGCAAGGGTCGCCATTACTTGTTTCTGGGGCTATTCTACACCCTGGACATTCTGCGAGAAGCTCTTCTTTTGAAAATACCCAAAATATGGGTTTTTCGTGTTTATAGTATTTTTCAATGTGCTGGCAAATTGTGGATTTACTTTCACTGATACATTCAACACATAGGACGGAAATTCCGCCATCGCTGCTAACGGAAAATGCTGTTGTTGCAAATCTGCCCTCTTCCTTTGCCCAGTGCTTGCGATATATGATTCTGACGAAAAGCATTCTTTAACTTTTATAGCATTTACTATGTATTCTCTCGCTTGGTGAATATCAATATTAATAAATTCGCTAACAATTTCGTCGTCCTCTTCAATAACCAAATTTATAGAGCCATCTTTTTTTACACCAAATTCATACCTAAATGTGTCATTGTAAAGAATAAACTCAATGCCGCCAACTAAAGTAGGCAAAGCGTCTTTTTTTATACCAGTGCCGCGTGAGGCTTCAAAGTTTAATTGAATAGCAACGTCAATGGCAGTGCGCGAAATCTTAGGGCTATTCCCATAAAATTCATTTTCTGCTATTTGCGAAAACCCCTCTATTTTTAAGGCCGTTTCATCCAGCAATGGATTTTGGGAAGGGGAAATCCAATAAATTGACTTGCCTTCGTTCTTAAACCCCATTTGTATATTTTCAGCTACCACCTTCGTTATTTTTCAAAAGCTTTTCCATTCTTTCCCACATATCATTAAAATCTTCCACTTTTGTATCTAGTCCTTTTTCGTATCTGTCTACTAAATCTAATAAACTCTTTGCAACATTTTTTGCGGTTATAGGCGAAAGATTAACAGTACCAACAGCTATTCCGTTTTCGTATAAATAAAGTTGAAAATCAACAAGAGTATTGTTCACATTAAACCCATTTGCGTAGAATCTTGGTTTGTCTAAAAATGGGCTCGGTTTGCTTTCTGTTTCTGACATAATTGTGTTATTGTTCTTGTAAGATTAAATAACTTTCCTCAATATAACGCAATTGCGGCCTTTTTGCAACTTTTTTTATTTATAGTTAGTTATGGAAAGCCGTATTTTGAAGTGGGATTTTTAGTATTTTGGGTATGAATCAGCCAAAAAGGAACGTCCTAAAAAGTACGCCGAAAAGGTAAAAACCGACAAATCATTTATTGAACTGGTGCGGATGGCTGTAAACTTTAAACCTAAAAAGCAGGCACTTAAAACCGCCTGATTTAGTCCTATTTTACAAATCATCATAGGGGACAAAACGGGACAGGCTCCCAAATAACTACTTTAATACATCAATTGAGCGATAATTTGCAGTGTTTTTCATTGTGGCTTGTCCCGTGAAATATATCGTTACCCCGTTATTCTATTGATTATCATGTTTTTAGGTCTTTGCCTGCAGCTACATAAAAGGCGGGCCTATTTAACTTTAAAAAAACTTCAATTTATTGGCACTTTTTTACTATTTTTGCAGCCCATTTTTAACAAATCAACTAAACTCATGTTCCGGGATGAGAATAAACAATAACCGGCTAGTTATTTATGCCAGAAGAACAAGTATCAGAAGAACAGGTTTTAGCTACTCCGGCCAAGAACTTCGGACCCAACGCAGCAGTTGGTGCTTTCGATGATTTCGATTGGACGGTAGACAAACGCAATGTAGTACGCTACAGCGATGCTGAAAGCAAAAAGTATGATGAAGAATACTCATCAACCTTAAAGACCATCGAAAACGATGAAATCGTTAAAGGAACTGTTGTTGCTATCACTTCAGCCGATGTGGTATTGAACATTGGATTTAAATCAGACGGCCTGGTGCCACTTACCGAATTCCGCGATGTGGAAGACCTGAAAGTGGGCGATGAGTTTGATGTTTATGTTGTAAACAAAGAAGACAAAAAAGGTATCCTGCAATTAAGCCGCAAAAATGCCCGTATGCTTAAAGCATGGGAGCAGATTGTTGAGGCTAACAAAAACGGTACTGTGGTATCGGGTAAAATATCTTCTAAAACCAAAGGTGGTCTTATCGCCAATGTATTTGGCCTTGAAACATTTCTTCCGGGTTCTCAGATTGATGTTAAGCCAATTACGGATTACGATGTTTACGTTGGTAAAACAATGGAATTGAAAGTTGTGAAGATTAACGAAGCAATTAAAAATGCGGTAGTATCTCACAAAGCGCTTATCGAATCAGATATTGAATCTCAACGCGAAGCTATCATCGGCAAACTTGAAAAAGGCCAGGTGCTGGAAGGAACCATCAAAAACATCACCGACTTCGGTGCGTTTATTGACTTGGGTGGTGTTGACGGATTATTGTACATCACAGACATTTCGTGGGGCCGCATAAGCCATCCGAAAGAAGTACTGGAACTTAACCAGAAACTGAACGTGGTTGTATTGGATTACGATGATAACAAGAAGAGAATCTCTTTAGGCTTGAAACAATTACAGCCTCACCCCTGGGATACTTTGGATAAAGAAATTGAAGTAGGCAGCAAGGTGAAAGGTAAGATTGTAAACATTGAAGATTACGGTGCATTCCTTGAAATCACTCCGGGTGTTGAAGGTTTGATTCACGTATCGGAAGTTTCATGGAGCAATACGCCAATCAATAGCCGCGAATATTTCCACTTACAGGATATACATGAAGCTATTGTTATGACCCTTGACCGTGAGGAAAGAAAAATGTCATTATCGTTAAAGAGACTGACTGAAGACCCTTGGGTTAAGATTGCCGATAAATTCCCTGTGGGAACCAAAACCAAAGGCGTTGTTAAAAACATTACCCCTTACGGTGTATTTGTTGAATTAGCTGACGGCATTGGTGGCATGGTCCACATCAGCGACCTTTCGTGGATTAAACGTTACAACCACCCTACTGAATTTACCAAAATTGGTAACGACCTGGATGTAGTGGTATTGGATATTGATAACGAAAACCGCAAACTTACTTTAGGCCACAAGCAGATTGAAGAAGATCCATGGGATACTTTTGAAACTGTGTTCCCAATTGGCTCAGTACACGAAGCAACTGTGTTAAGCGCAGACGACAAGGGTGCTGTAGTTCTTTTACCTTACGGCTTAGAGGCATTTGCCCCTAAAAAGCATTTGGCTAAAGAAAATGGTGGTTTCTTAAACGCTGACGAAAAAGCAGAATTCAAAGTATTAGAGTTTAACAGAAACGATAAGAGAATACTGGTTTCGCATGCACGCATCTGGGAAGACCTGAAACGCGATGCTGAGGAAGGCGAAAGAAAAGATAAGAAAGTTGAACGCGAAAAAACTGCTAAAACAGTTAAAACACTTCAAAAGAACGTTGAGAAAACAACCCTCGGCGACCTTGGTGTATTAAGCCAGTTAAAGGAGAAGATGGAGAACAAGCAAGCTGCCGATGAAGCCGCTGAAGCCGAAGCAAAATCTAACAAAGCCGCTGAATCAGCCGAGCCTACAGAAGACAAAACGGAAGAATAGTTTTCCGGTTTTCTTTTCCAAATTGAAAATCCCGCTTCCGAAAGGAGCGGGATTTTTTATTTTAACGAAATAAAATTGTTTTTAAAAGTTTCCA
>PMXD01000303.1 GCA_003165895.1 Bacteroidota bacterium
CGACTTAAAAGTCGGGGCAATATGTTGCCCCACTCTTCAGAGTGGGGGTTATTAAATAAAGAATTTTGGCTTTAGCCGTTAATTGGGTAAACAAGCGGATAGTCATTGTAATAACTGTAAACTATTGACGGTAAGCCAGTAGCATCCCGGTTTTTGTCACTTCCCCTACAATTATTAGCTTTATGAGGAAATTTGACTTTGGATGACAAAAACTTTACTCCCCGAAAAAACATTTTTGCTAATACTATGCCTGGCTTATAATGCATTTTATCTGTCGGCCCAGACTATCTCTTATTTGATTCCGGATATCGGTACTTCGGGGCAAAATACTTATGTTGAGTTTATAGGGCCTTACAACCAGAACGGCAATTTTGGAACGGATGGGTTATATACAAATAATGTGGGCGATGCTGTGCGCGTGGTATGTGCCAATAGCGCCGATACCGGTAAAGTTACTTTTGGCCCCGTAGTGGTGGGCTGGAGTGGTAAAATGGTAAGTACACAGGTTTTTGTAGCCCCGGGATTAACACCTAACTCAACTGATTGGCAACAGCTTTTACCCGCATATAAAATACCGGTGCAGGTGTTGTTAAACGGCACTGCATATTCAAATGTTGATACGTTTTACATTGTGCAGCCGCAGCCCGCTATTACTATATCGGGTGCGGCGGTTTTGGGTAGCGGCGGAGGGCTTGGAACGCGGTCGAGGCGTGGAGCTATGCTGGTTTCTTCACTTGATATACAGGCAGGGGCCAATGTAACTGTAAGTACTGCCGATTGCGATCCTTATACCGCAGGTAACCAGGGGTATCTTCCAATTCATATACTGAGCACGGGCATTATATCTATAGCCAACGGGGCAACGGTTTCAGTAAGTGCCCTGGGTGGACAGATACCGGATGCAGGCCCCGGTGGCGGAGGTGGTGGAACAGAATCGTGGACTAATAATACTACCTGTGGCGGCGGCCCCAATGCAGCTGGTGCAGGATTTACCGGCGGGGGAACGGAGAAATTTTGTTGCCTTGAGACGCCCGGACCAGGTACCGGCAGTACATCGGCCTGTTTGGGTTGTGGCCTTGATGGGTTGAATGGAGTGCAGGGGGGCGCGGGTGGTACCGTATCATGTACAGACCAGGACGATGCTGCCGGTGGAACCGGCCATCCTTTTGGCACCAGCGGCGATGACGATTTATCGCCGGGCGGTTACGGTGGCGGAAGCGGTTGGGCCGCTTATGCAGGCGGAGGCTACGGCTCTGCCGGAACGGCCCAAAATGCAGGCTCGGAAGGCATGGTAAACGGCAACCCTGAAATGGTACCTTTTGCCGGTGGAAGTGGTGGAAGTGGTGGAGTGGCCGGCCCCGGAACAACCCGTGGTGGCGGTGGTGGCGGTGGCGGAGCTTTATTGCTTTATTCATATTTGTCGAATAATATTGTTGCGGGTGGGCAGGTGCTAAGTAAAGGTGGTGCAGGCGTAGTGGGCGCTACCACATACAGTGGCGGAGGTGGTGGTTCGGGTGGCGGAGTATTGATGAGTGCCAAACTTGGTTCAGCAGGCAGCGGTGCGGTAAGTGTTGCCGGTAGTACCGGTGGTGTTGGTGGTGTTGGGCAGGGCGGCAATGGTGGTGCCGGGCGTGTGCGCTTTGATGGCCCTTTTTCGCCGCAACCTTCTGTTACGCCGATTCCGGGGGCAGGTAGTGCCACTTCATTTAACGGGCCCAGCATGGATACATCACAATACGTGCAGCGTGTATTTACTATAACCGGAACCGGGAACGGGCAGGCCGTTAATATTTATCTTAAACCGCAGGGTAAACCATGGGCCCTGGTTGCCACTGTAAGTGGTTATACCAGCAACTGGACACAGGAGATTGTTTTGCCTTGCCCTGACACGGTTTTTCTGCTTACCGCTGCGCAGCAGATCGCTAACCCAGGTGCTGCTCAATATACTATGGATCCTGCATGGACTTTATCTCAGGCGGCGGCTAATTTTTTATATACCTCGGGACACTTTACTGCGGCTTTTACCGCTAACCCGGTTTGTCAGAATGTTGCTACGCAGTTTACTGATCAATCTACCGGTACTGCCGGCCATGCGGTGGAATGGTTATGGAATTTTGGCGATAATGGTACCTCAACTATTCAGAACCCTGGGCATACTTATGCTACGGCAGGCAGCTATACCGTTCTGCTTTTAGCTGCTGATACAGCTAATTGCCCGGATACGATAAGCCACACAGTTGTAGTTTATCCTTTACCGGTTACGGCATTTACAGCAAGCCCGGTTTGTTTAAATACGCCGCCTACACAGTTTAATAATCTTTCAACCGGTGCAACGCAATGGTTGTGGACGTTTAATGACGGAAGCAATTCTACCCTGCAGAGTCCATCACATGTTTATACTGCGGCAACTAATTACTCTGATACCCTGATTGCCATTACTAATAACGGATGCACCGATACTGTTACGCAAACAGTTGTTGTGTACCCGGTTCCGGTAGCTTCTTTTACTGCGGCTAATGTTTGTTTTCCCAGTGTTATAACTTTCAACAATACTTCTACCGGCGCCGTTGCTTATGGCTGGAGTTTTGGTGATGGTACTACATCTATCATACCATCACCAACACATACTTATGCTGCTGCGGGCTCCTATGCTGTAACCCTGATTGCCATCAGCAACATGGGCTGCGCTGATACTATTGTGCAAACGGTAGTGGTTAGTCCCAAGCCGGTGGCTGCTTTTACTGCCCCCGGTGTTTGTGTGGGTACCGCATCGGTATTTACAAATACATCAACCGTTACAACCGGTAGCATTGTTGCCATTGCATGGAGTTTTGGCGATGCAGGGGTTAGTACGCTGCCAAACCCAACACATACCTATGCCGCCTTTGGTACTTACACGGCCGCATTGATTGTGCAAACGGACAGCAGTTGTGCGGATACAGTAAGTAATCAGGTACAGGTTTACCAAAACCCTGTAGCCGCTTTTATTGCTGACACGCCGTGTATAGGTAAACCAACTCAATTTACAGACCAAACTACTCCTTTAGGATTGGCCACTTTGTTTAGCTGGGCCTTTGGCGATGCGGGAACTTCGACACTGGAAAACCCGGTACATACTTATGCTACTGCCGGTAATTTTAATGTGGTTTTTATTGCCACTTCGGCCAATAATTGTGCTGATACAATTACAAACCCTATATTGGTTAAAGGCAGCGGTAAAGCGCAATTTACCGCGCCTGATGTTTGTTTGAACAACCCGACAATTTTCACCAACAACTCAGATACTGCCACATATCCTATTGGAAGCTGGAACTGGAATTTTGGCAATAATACCGGCACCAGTACGCAAAGCAGCGGTTCGTATGTATATCCGGCAACAGGAACGTATACTGTAACGCTGATAGCTGATTTTGCCAATGGGTGTGCAGATACCGCTGCGCAACCGGTAACTGTATATGTACTGCCAACTGACACTGCCACAGTAAACAACGTTACCTGCTTTGGAAAGGGCAATGGAAGTATTGTGGTTACACCGGTTGACGGGCAAACGCCATTTATTTATAACTGGAGCAATGGTTTTACCGGAGGCAATAACGCCTTACTAAGTCCGGGTAATTATGTAGTTACTTTTACCGATGCGCACCAATGCACGGGGACTGCCGGTTACACTATTACACAACCCACACAATTGTATGCCGATACTGTGATTACACCTATAGTTTGCTACGGCCTTAATAACGGCAGTATTGCGTTAACTGATACAGGAGGCACACCACCCTATGCTTACCTATGGAACACGGGCGACCAAAGCAATATGATTAATAACCTGGCACCGGGTACTTATACCGTTACCATCAGTGATTTTGAGCTGTGCAGCCTTACAGAAACGGTTGTGCTGCAACAAACTCCTCCGTATCAGATTGTGCTTGATTCTGTTGCTACTATTAACCTGGGCGAAAGTATTCAGCTAAACACAACAACACTGAATGGCACGGCAACAAGTTGGCTATGGTCCCCGGATAATTTTCTGAGTTGTACCCAGTGCCCTAACCCGGTGGTGCAGCCTTACCTCACGTTTACTTATATGGTGCAGTCAACCAGTGATAAAGGTTGCGAGGCATCTAACTCGGTTACTGTTACGGTTATTCCGGCTTATTCGGTTTATTTTCCTAACGCGTTTACCCCTAACGGCGATGGCGTTGATGATTTTTTTGAGGTATTCGGTAATAAGGATGTTTGGCAATTCTTCTCTATTGAAATATTTGACCGGCTGGGTGAAAAGGTGTTTGAAAGTAATGATATGAATTTTAAATGGGATGGAATGTTTAAAGGGAAACCACTGCCCGTTGGGGTTTATGTTTATGAGGCGCGCGTGGTTTATACGGATAACCATACTGATAAACTGTATAAAGGTGGTGTTACGTTGCTGAAATAGGTTGTATTTATCATGCTGACTTACTTTTTATTTTTAATAGCTGCGCTGGAGGCATTCCATATTGTCAGATACCCAACAGCCGTCCCTTCCGTCCCCTAAAGGGGAAACCAAAGCCAATACAAAAGACCACCTTAAATTGAAGTAAGCTCTTTCGCCTTGCTATTTGAGTTTATAATATTACTTTTAATACTATAAATATTTACCACCTAAACCCAAAACCATGAAGAACCTTCATTACTTTTTAGCAGTTGCTTTCTGTTTATTTTTTAATAACGCGTTTTGCCAGGGCAACGCTGATAAAACTGCCGATGTTTTAAAGGGTATCAACGTTTATTTTCCGGGTTCGGAAGTAAAGGGTGATAAGCTTGATTTGAACGTGCAGGGGCGGCTAGTAGCTGTGCCGCTTTGCCATGCTGACATTGCTAAAGTTGACGAACATAATTTCAGTTTTACCTCAACAGATAGAGGCGAAAAAATAATGAGGGGGGATGAGCCTGCAAGTGTTGTAAAACTTCAATTGGTACATTCTGCCTGTGACAGGATTGTGGAGTTGCTGAATAGTTTGAAGGCTGCGGCTTGTGCCAGGTAGTTGTTCAAGAAACTGTTTAAAATTGAATCCAAATGCAATTTAACACAAAGAACACAAANNATGCCAATACAAAGGCCACAAAGTATTATTGCTTTTAATTAATCCCTAAACGAAGCTTGCTTCTACTTTATCTGGTAATCACCAATGGTGCGCTTGTAATAGTGTTGCTGTGATGCCCGGCCCTGTCTGTCACGTAAATTGAATAAGTGGCAGTTTCAGTTGTATCGCTGTTGTTTATAAAGTATTGCGGGGGCAAAAGGATATCTAAATTTCCCTGTATGGCGCCGGTGTAACCGTTGGGGGCCAGTTGGGGGATGGTAAACTGGCTTATCACGGTATCGCGGCTATCGGTTACAAAAAGGTTTTTAGTGGTTGTTGCGTTCTGGCCCAGGTCACCATCGCCATCTTTGTACGAAATAACAATTCTGATTGTGTCCTGATAGGCAATACAGGGATTGGGCATTATCGAATCGAAGGTAATAACCGGGCTGTCGCTGACTGACTCCTTTTTACAGCCCGGGGCTAAAGCGAAAACAAAGGCAACTGCTACGCAGGTAATTAAGATGATATGTTTTGAATGCTTCAAGGTGTTTATGGTGTTGATGCTAAAGATAGAAATTAAGATTTAATCGGGTTGGCTTGGCATATTTTGTTGTGTTAATTACTGAGGCTCCAGACATATTTCCTAAGTTATCGTAGCTCTCTTTAATTTACGGTTTATAAAGCTTTCGGCTTTTAAGGTCTTGTCGTATATAATCTAAAACTTTATTGGCAACTATGCCTTTAAGCAAAAAGGCGCTGACCGATACGGAGGTTTTAGTAATCCCGGTAAGGCCCATGTTATCGGCTATTTTTTTAAAGCGTTGCGCAACCAGCGGATGGTATTGTTGCAACTCATCTTCGGTTAAAAAAGGGAAAGGTAATAACTCCTCTGTTTTTTCGTTCAGCTCTCCGGTTTCGGTTACATCGGGTATAAGCGGTAAAAAATATTTTCCATTACTGCCGGCTAATTTAAATTTATCGCGGATGTTTTGAGGATAGCCATTGGTGATAATAGGGTTTTCAGCTACGCCGGATTCCTTTTCCTGCATAGGTAATGCCAGGTGGTTCTTTAAAAACCACTGACAGTTTCTTCTTCCTAAAAAGAAATCATGCACCCTGAAATCCTTTTTCAAAAATCCGCCAAAGCCACCCAGTGAGCCGCATGCAATCGCTTTGCTATCTTCAAAATCATCGCGCTTAGGTGCTATTAGAAAGGTGTTGTAGTCGCTCTCGTCCATTGCTTCCTGCACATCCTGCACGTCAAAAAGAAGTTGTGAGCGCATCGCACCTATCAAATTGGGTATCATATTTGTAAGCAGGCTGTCTTTGCCTTTAGGTGCGCTTGTTTTGTCGTCAACGCTTGGGAAAGGGTCAACCATAATAACTGCGAAATCTGCCCCCTTGTCGTCAAACTGCGGATGAATATCTGCACTGGTTGATTTTAATAACTCTGGCGGGGTTTTAGAATGTACTATCTTTTTGAGCACCTGCCGCGTTACGGTCAGCGGGTCGTTGTTAAACACACCCCCATCTACATTCAATGTTTTATATGGGTCGGGGATAGAAAGTGTGGTGTTGGTAATTTTGGTGTTTTGAAGCAATACATTGATAAATGGATTTTCTTCAATATACTTTTTAGGCCTGTTTACTATTCTTGGTGCCAGCCCTATGGGAAAAGCGCCGGTGGCCCTGGCTGCGTCAATCAACAGCTGAAAGTTTTTTTCGGGTTTCAGGTAATAAGGGATACGGCCCGGAAAGGCTGGATTATCCTGCTCCATCACTTTTAAATGAACAAAATCGCGGCGTGCAATATAAGTTTCAGCGCCGCTTATGGTGCCATCGTAACTTACTTTAAAGGGTATGCCCGTTATGTTACTCAGCGCCATCAGAACTTCAAATTCGTCATCGAAAAAGACAGGCAGGTTTGTGCCCTTTACCTTTTTGGCGGCTTTTTTAACTAAGTCGGCAATGTCATCCACTACTTTTGAGTTTAGCAGCGAAACCACCTGGTCGTCTTTAATATCTTTAACACTAAGCAGGTCGGACAGCGCATAATCGGTAATTAAGTTTACCCAGCAATCGTATAAAAGGTTTTTAGAGGTATATTCCTCATCGTCAAGTTTAGTGCGGTCGTTGATGGGGTTAAGGGNNGGGTTATGAACTGTCACGGAGGTTACAGCTGCAGTCATTCCCCCGGCAGAAGCGCCGCCCAGCACATCAATTTTAATTTTGTGCGTGGGCACTTTACCGGTAGCAGTTTTTTTAGCAACTTCCCAGCGTTCCAGTGCCTCGAGCAGATAATCCATTACCCCGGCGGTGTATGCCCCGGCCGAAATAGCCCCGGCCATAGAGAAGCCCAGGTGAAAAGTATCGGCGGTTTCGGGGAGTTGTGCAATAAGCTGCTGCTGAACGGATGCCTTTGTTGGGGCGCTGACAAGTGGGTATGTTGACATGGGCCGGGTTTATGAGAATTAAATATATCAAATAAGGTTTAAAGTGGGTAGGGATTGTTTACCGATTAATTCAGCTTTCTTTTACTGACTGAAAGGCTGATTTTGAGTCCATTTCCCCTAAAAATCCCCAAAATTCGGTACCTCTTGCCAACGAGACCATCATGTCCTGATCGGGCAACCGTTTTTTCATACATTTGCGCCTCAATAAAATGAGTGGATGGAAAATTTAATTAAGGCAGCGCAGTTTATTCTCAGCCTGTCTATTATTGTAGCGCTGCATGAGTTTGGGCATTATATAACCGCAAGGATGTTTAAAACGCGGGTAGAGAAATTTTACCTGTTTTTTGATTTCCTGTTCCCGTTTCCGAACCTGATGAATTTTGCGCTTTTTAAGAAGAAAATCGGCGACACGGAGTATGGTTTAGGATGGTTTCCGCTGGGAGGCTATGTTAAGATTGCGGGTATGATTGACGAGAGCATGGACGAGGAGTTTTTGAAAAGCCCTCCGCAGCCATGGGAGTTCAGGAGCAAGCCGGCCTGGCAGCGTATGATAATAATGCTGGGAGGTATTATGGTAAATATACTGCTGGCGTTCTTTATTTATTCAATGATACTGTTTCACTGGGGTACCAGCTATTTGCCGGTGGAGAATGTGAAGTATGGTTTTGCTGTGGATACCGTGGTGCAGCAAATGGGCTTAAAAGACGGCGATAAGTTTATTTCGTACGATGGGGGCAAGAAGTTCCGCAGCGCCAATACCATTTTTATTGATATGCTGCTGAACGGTGCTACCTCTGTTGAAATTGACAGAAACGGGCAAAAGCTGACTTTGCCAGTGCCACAAAGCATTTATAAAGAAATGCTGGCCCACAAAAAACCTGATTTAATAAGCCCGTTTATTCCCTGTGTAGTTGACAGCGTTCTGCCGGGTTCGGTACTTGCCAGGGCGGGGGGTAAACATGATGATAAGATAATACAGGTAGATTCTATACCGGTGCAATATCATCAGCAGGTAAAGCGGCTGTTAAGCAACTTCAGAAATAAGGCTACTTACATAACCGTGTTAAGGGGTAAGGACACGGTGAAGTTGAACCTGACTGTTCCTGATTCGGCAATTCTTGGTTTCATACCATATCAGCCTGATAAATACCTGACTTTTGTTGATACAAAATATGGTTTCTTTGAGTCCTTTCCGGCCGGTATTGCCCGCACCTGGGATGTATTTGTAAATTACCTGAAACAATTTAAGATAATATTTAATCCTGAGTTGAAAGGATACAAGCAACTGGGCAGTTTCTTTACCATAGCCCAGCAGTTTTCGCCTAGGTGGGATTGGTTAAGCCTGTGGAATTTGACCGCCTTTTTGAGTATAGCTATTGCCTTTGTAAACGTATTGCCTATACCGGCACTTGACGGCGGGCATGCATTCTTCCTGTTAATTGAAATGATTACCGGCAAAACACCAAGCGATAAGTTTATGGAGCGTGCGCAGGTGGTAGGCATGATAATTATTTTTGCGCTTATGTTCTTTGCATTGGGTAACGATATTTTGAGGACGTTCTTTAGCGGGCATTAATGCTCCTCATCCCTCTGTCTGGCGACATCTCCCTTCTCCGAAGGAGAAGGGAGAGTGAACTTGGGTAGGCGGTTGTTTGCTGAAAAGGTTGTGGTGAAGCGCGATACGCCGCCCCTTCCGTCCCCTAAAGNNGGGACGGAAGGGGCGGCTGTTGAAATCGCCCGCTGTTGCGTGAGCCGGCAAACAAAGCGACTGAAGTATTTGTTTTAGTTACCCAAAGCAAAAGAGAAAGAAGTATCCTGGTTCTTGTATCTAAAAGTCTAAAATCTAAAATATGTCAACAGGTTTTTTTAAAGTTCCGGTGGCGCATAACGAGGTGGTAAAAAGTTACGTACCAGGCAGCCCGGAAAGGGCAGAGTTAAAAAAGAAACTGGCCGAAATGCGGGCTGAAGTTCGGGATATACCGATGATTATTGGTGGCAAAGAAGTAAGAGGAGAGAAGAAGGTAGACCTTCGCCCGCCGCACGACCATAAACATTTACTGGGCCATTTCTACAAAAGCGAAAAGCAGCATGTTAAAGACGCTATCCATGCTGCACTGATTGCACGTGAGCAATGGGTAAACACCAGTTGGGAACACCGTGCATCTATCTTCTTAAAAGCAGCTGAACTTATTGCCGGCCCGTTCCGCAACGAACTGAATGCGGCTACTATGCTGGGCCAATCTAAAAATGCTTTCCAGGCTGAGATTGATTCGGCGTGCGAGATGATAGACTTTCTGCGTTTTAACGTGCAGTTTATGAGCGAGATTTATGCCATGCAGCCACAGAGCTCGCCGGGTATATGGAACCGCACGGAGTGGAGGCCTTTGGAGGGTTTTGTGTATGCGCTTACGCCTTTCAACTTTACGGCTATTGCCGGTAACCTGCCCAGCAGCTGCGCTTTAATGGGCAATGTGGTGGTTTGGAAACCAAGTAATACACAGGTATATGCGGCTTATGTATTAATGAAAGTATTCCGCGCGGCGGGTGTACCGGATGGAGTTATCAATTTAATTTACCCGAGCGGCCCTGATGCCGCGGATGTTATTTTTCAGCACCCTGATTTTGCAGGGATACATTTTACAGGCTCAACAGGGGTTTTCCAGGATATATGGAAAAGCATAGGCAACAATATTCACCGCTATAAAACTTATCCGCGCATAGTGGGCGAAACCGGTGGCAAGGATTTTATACTTGCTCATCGTTCAGCTGATGCTAAGGTTTTGGCAACAGCCATTGCCCGCGGAGGATTTGAATATCAGGGGCAGAAGTGTTCGGCCGCTTCGCGTGCGTATGTGCCATCAAATCTTTGGCCTGAGGTAAAAGAGTTACTTGCTGCTGATTTGAAGAGCATGAAAATGGGCGGGGTGGAAGACTTTTCTAATTTTATTAATGCAGTTATAGACGAAAAAAGTTTTGATAAACTGGCCGCCGCCATTGATGCCGCTAAGAAGGATGCGGATGCGGAAGTTGTTATAGGGGGCAAATACGATAAAAGCAAAGGATGGTTTATTGAGCCAACTATTATACAGGCTAAAAACCCTAAATACGTAAGCATGTGCGAGGAGCTTTTCGGGCCCGTGCTTACGGTTTATGTTTATGATGAAGATAAGTACGAAGAAACTATAACGCTGGTAGATGTAACGGGCCCTTATGCCTTAACCGGTTCTATTTTGGCCCAGGACCGTTATGCCATTGAACTGGCGACCAAAAGGCTGAACAACGCTGCCGGTAACTTCTATATTAACGATAAGCCAACCGGCGCTGTGGTTGGCCAGCAGCCATTTGGCGGCAGCCGTGCATCGGGCACCAATGATAAAGCAGGAAGCTTATTAAACCTGTTGCGCTGGGTATCGCCGCGCACTATTAAAGAAACATTTGTACCGGCAACAGATTACCGGTATCCGTTTTTACATTCGGAGCAGTAATAATCCAAAATACATTTTTCGCACGGAGTAAAAATACAGAGGAACAGCCAGGGTTAATTCAGAGATGTTTAATACCACAGTCAGAAGAAATTAATTTTGAAATAAGCTTTTAATTCTTTCCGTCTATCTTTCTCATTAATTCAAGCATGGCGCGCGCCTGTGCGTCAGTGAGGTCCTGGTTGGGCATGCGGACAAGGCAGGATACAATTTCTGATTGGGCGGTTAGGTCTTTATCAAGCATTACTTGCGTATTTGTAATAAAATTCATAATCCACTCGGGCGAACGCCTGTCGGTAACACCTTTCCAGCCGGGGCCAACTAATTTTTCATCGGTTAGTTTGTGGCATGCGTTGCATTTTGAACCGTAAGTTGCCTGGCCGGTGGCAATCATTTCTGAATCGAGCGGATGGGTAAGCGGAACGTTGTTAAACCTGCCTATTCCTTTGGAAGACGAGCCGGGAGATACACTTCCTGAATCGGATTTAACCAGGGAAGGCGATGCGCCGGAAGGTTGTTTATTTGAGTTACATGCTGTAAGTAATGCAAGGCAAAGGCTGACCAGGACAAGTCGCGATGGTATTATCATATTGGGCTTTTATAGTTAATTGAAAATAAGTAATGATTGAAAACCCGGGTAGGTATTTCAAATGATTTTCATCGGCCAAATTACAAATTTTTTCGTTGTTGTTTTTGACATTTATGGGGTGTTAACGCTTTGGTTTATATCGGGGGAAATACAGAGCAAACAGCCGGTAAAAACAGGTAATCATGCTTTTACCCTGCTATTTTTCGACAGGGCCTAATATATCCCCCGCTTTGCTTGGTGATTTTAGTGGCTTCGTGTAAATTTCCTTTCAATTAAAATCAAACAATCTTATTACATGCCATCACTTAAAAATAAAGTTATATGGGTAACCGGTGCATCGTCCGGTATTGGCGAAGCGCTGGTTTATGCGTTGGCTAAAGAAGGAGCTAAACTTATTTTATCTGCCCGCAGGAGTGAGGAACTGCAGCGTGTTGCTGATAAAGCTAAATTATCTGCCCCGGATTATTTGATTTTACCCCTGGACCTGAATGCGCCCGATACTTTTGAGGCGAAAAAGAAAGAAGCGCTGGGCCGTTTTGAGCATATAGATATCCTTATTAATAATGGCGGAGTAAGCCAGCGTTCGCTTGCCAAAGATACCACCGCGGCGGTTGACCGGCAGATAATGGAGGTAAACTACTTTGGCACAATTGCACTCACCAAAACACTGATGCCCGATTTTATAAAACAGCAGGGCGGGTTGTATGTGGTTGTAACCAGTGCGGTTGGCAAATTTGGCTCGCCGTGGCGCAGCGGTTACTCGGCCAGTAAACATGCTTTGCATGGGTTTTTTGACTCGCTGCGTGCTGAGTTGTATAATGACGGGGTTAAGGTGCTTTTGGTATGCCCGGGTTTTATTCAAACCAATGTATCGGTTAATGCCCTTACCGGCACCGGTGCAAAATTAGGCAGCATGGATGTAGCTACCGCCAATGGCCTTACTGCCGGTGAATGCGCCCGGCAAATAGTTGCGGCCATCAAATCGGGGAAGGAGGAAATTGTGGTTGGCAAATTCAAAGAACGTTTTGCGGTTTTTGCCAAACGCTTTTTTCCTGGTATGTTTTCAAATATGATAAGGGAGATGGCGGTGAGGTAATTACAGGGAATGTTGTTTCGCACGGAGGCACGGAGAATAATGCAGAGTAATACAAAATTTATTCTGAACGGAACTGCCGAATATAATAGAGGCCGTAATCCGGTTGTATGAAAAATTCCACAATCCATATCTTTATAGCTTAAACGAACACTATGTGCAGATTAATTTTTACATCCCTATTTGTTTTATTGACAACTGTTTGCGGTGCGCAAATAGCGCAGCATGGCCATGCCCATAATGACTATATGCACAAGCGGCCGCTTTTTGAAGCCCTTGAAAACGGGTTTACCAGTATAGAAATAGATGTGTTTTTGCATAATAACGACCTGGTAGTTTCGCATACGGCGGCGGGGCTTGATAAGAAACAGGATATAGAAGAGTTATACCTGAAACCCATTCAGAAAATAATACATGATAATGGCGGCCATGTTTATAAAGATTATACCGGGCCTGTTATTTTTATGGTTGAACTTAAAACCAGTGCTGACCCGGCATACGCCAAACTNNCAAACTAAAAGAGATACTGGATAAGTATAAGGATATGCTGGCAGTATACAGCCACGACTCGTTGATTAAGCCGGGGCCTATTCAGATACTGATTACAGGTAATAAGCCTTTAGGCCCGGTATTAAAAGAAGAAACCGGCTACGTCACTATTGATGGGGATATCAAAGACCTGAAGAACAACAAGTACTTGCATACCATCACCCGTTACAGCGACCCATGGAGCTTGTATTTTACCTGGACAGGCAGTGGCCCTATGCCACAGGACGAAAAGAACCGGCTTGATACCCTGGTTGCTGAAGTTCACAGCAAAGGGAAGCAAATCCGTTTTTATGCCATACCTGATAAACCCGAAGTTTGGCGCATGCTGCTTAATGCACATGTTGATTGGGTGAATACAGATAAATTAAAGGAATACAATCATTTTTATCTGACCGAATATAATGGCAGATAAGCCTAATGTTTTGCAAGGGGCAGGTCATCAATTTGTTAAGGAACTATTAAATTTTACAATTTCCAAACCGGGGTACCGTTGTATGATTGTACACAACTCAAATTCAATTTTGGTTATTCATCCTTATTTGTAAATTCACCTATCAATAAACCATACCTATGAAAAATATATTGAAACTGATACCGGTGGTTATTTTAGCAGTTTTGGTTTGCTCGTCTTGTAAAAAAACAACGACAACAACAACTGCCAACCCTAACGCATCGCAGCACAACCAGGATGTGCAGAATACGAAGTCGGAATCAGATAACAGTAATACGGATATTAATTCCGCAGTTACAGGCACTTCGGGTTTTGGTAAAAATTCTGCTACTGAAGCGATTAGCATTTGTGGTGCAACTATTGACTCTTCGCATATGAATGCCTCTCCTAATCCATATTTGTTGCTGACTTATGATGGGACAACGGTTTGTCCGGGGCCTAACCGCACCAAAAGCGGACAGGTAAAGATTGAACTGGTTGCCGGTACACATTGGACAGATGTTAACGCACAACTAATGGTAACGTACACCAATTATAAGGTAACCTTTCTGACTTTAAATAATGCGTTTATTGAATTTAACGGAACAAAATACCTGACAGATGTAAACGGCATTGGATTAGGTTTCCTGCTGGGCACCACACCAGCTGAAATCCGTGAAAGGACTTATGGCATGACTGTTACTTTTGAAAATGGTTATACAGCTTCNNTGGAATGATGCGCGGCTTTCTACCTGGAGTTATGCGTACGCGACAGGAGTATTATCTGCCACAGTTAGTGCCGACACAACAATTAACGGGCAAACTAATGTTGATAGCTGGGGCCTGACCCGCTGGGGAACCAGTTTTACCACGGTTATGAATTCGCCATGGCAATCGAATAGTGCTTGCGGTTGGTGGGCGCCTACTTCAGGGCAGTACACCAGTACAACAACTGATTTTTTGGTAAGTGCTTCGTTTGGGCTTAACGGAAGCGGTGCTTCGGTAAGTTCCGGTTGTGCTACTGATTTTAAGCTTTCGTGGACGATTAATTCGCCCGCTTCAAGCGGGTCGATATTGCTTGCGTATTACTAGGCTGTTTGCTTCAGGGTTTTGCCAGGCAATTGGCAACGCTGAGAACTGAAAGGTTTAATCCCAAATAAGCAGGTCGCTGTTCAGTCCCTGGGCATCTAACGAATACCCTTCTTCCCTGAAACTTACTTTGCGCTTTTGCTGCCGGGNNCTGTGCCAGGATTTTGCAAAGGCTTTCCTTATCGGTGGGATAGAGCAATTCTGCTATACATTCGTAATAGCCGCTGTAACTTTTTATTTGCTGCAATTGCCCGTTACCGGCAATGCTTTCATGTTTGCTTTGGCTCATTTTCGGTCGCAAAGTAAATGCAATTGAGTGATTGAATGCATATATTTTTATTAATCTTTTGATGCTTATCCGGCAAGCTTTGCAAAGGTGTTTGCTGACAACTCAATACAGGCCTCTCCC